>JBFHCW010000129.1:0-6629 GCA_041585035.1 Litorivivens sp. | reverse complement strand
GGCAATCTGGTTGTTGGCATCAGGCTCCACCCATCGCGACCACAGCGCCCTTGGCGCGTTGCCGAACATGGCGCCTCCATCAAGGCGCTGCGAGTTTCCCAACAAGCTGGTCAACTTTCTCACGATATGTATTTCTCTCAAAATGCAGTTCGATTTCAAAAAAAGCCCGACACAAGGGTCGGGCAAAGGCTCACTGATAACGCGTGATAAAAATTACACTGGCAGACGTCACTATACGTAAACGTTTATTTCCACCTGATAGTCATTACACATAGTCGGTTGGCACGGGATGCACCCAGCCAAATACGTCTTTTTCTGTGCCGTATTGCAAAGCCGTCAGTGCAGCTCCCAGCTCATCTGCGACAGGCGTCTCTACGGGTAACTCCAGCGCAAGACCACGATCATCACCCAGCAGAGACACTGGCGTTATAATGGCTGCTGTTCCGCAGGCAAACAATTCCGAGCAATTACCGCCCTGTATCTTTTCAATCAATTCCTTTATCGCCATACGCCGCTCGATAACGCTATAACCGCGATGGCGAGCTAACTGTATGATCGAGTCGCGGGTAATGCCCGGCAATATCGAACCATTGAGTTCCGGTGTATGCAGCACACCGTCCATAACAGCAAACACATTCATCCCGGAGAGTTCTTCAATATAGAACTGTTGCTCGGGGTCGAGCCAGAGTGACTGGTCAAAGTCATTACGTGCCGCGCGGGCTGCCGAGGATAGTGCAGCCGCGTAATTACCGCCAACTTTCACAGCTCCTGTGCCACCCAACGCAGCGCGACATTCCCTGCGCTCAATCATGACGCGCATGGCGCCCGAGTGATAGGTTTGTGATGGTGAGGCGATGACATAAAAATCACAGCTGCGTGATGCACCCAGCTGCAGTGACGCCTCAGTACCAATCATAAAGGGACGAATATAAAGCGAGCACCCCTCTCCCTTGGGGATATGGGGCTTGCTCAGGCCGGCAATCACCTCAACGCCTTCCATAAAGATTTGTTCAGGAATCATCGGCATGGACAATCTGGCTGCCGACGCATTCATACGTCGGGCATTATCCAATGGCCGAAAAAGCACTGGTGCACCGCTGCCACGGGAGTAAGCCTTCATACCCTCAAAAATCTCCTGAGAGTAATGCAGCACTTTCGCGGCCGGATCGAGCTCTATGGGCCGATAAGGCAGCACGTGTCGTTCTTGCCAAGCACCATCCGCATAAGTCGCCTTGTACATAACAGGCATCATCATGGTGCCAAAGCCAAGCGCTTCACCGTTGCGGTGCTGTCTCAAACAGCTATAGATCGCATCATCGATCCGTAGAGTACAGGAGGATGTCATATTCTGGCCATGCGTAACGCAACCAAAAGCACTGACATCAGAACGCGTAACCAAGACCGATCACAAAGCTGCCACCGCGAAGATCGCGAACAATCTCTCGGTTACTGCCTTCCATAACCATATCCGGTTCGGCATACATCAGGCGGTAGCCAATATCCAGCCTTGCGCGATCAATCAAATCAAAGTTCAAGCCGAATCCCAGGCGTGCCAGAACAAACTCGTCATCGGTATCACCCTGCTCAGCAAATCCAAGGCCGAAACTGCCTCCCGCATAGGGTTTGAAGCCGTAGAGGTCAAAATCTTTCCAGACATTGACCATCAGCAGATTCAACTCCAGGGTCTCTTCCGAGGCGCTGTTGGTATCGAGGTCACTGTCGACTTGCGTGTATTCCAGTTCAACGCGAACCGTTTCCGCATAGTAACCGCCGATCAGAGAAAGAGTGTTATCACTGTCAAAAGATGTGTCGTATTTCGTCGTTTCTGTGCTACTGCTACAACCGGTAACGCCCAGTGAGCACGATTCAACGACACGAGATTCTTCTGTAGACGTGTCGTCCAGACCGAAACTATTGAGGGACACATTCAGATACCAGGTGCGATCAGTCTCTTGAGCAAAACCGGTTAATGGCGAAAGGGCCAGAGCACAGGCAGCCACTTTTGTGATACGTGATAACATAACTTCTCCAAACACCCTGAGGGCTAAGTTGTAAAGATCTATGGTCAATTTGTTGTGGGTCACTGTGCTTTTCGCATTGTGCGCCAATTGACTTAATCCGATGTAATGCCATTAATACACCTGCCGGCGATGTAAGTCAAATGGCTCATGCTTTACGCAACCGTTTGTTATCGGACAACTACCCCCACTACTAGCCGGTTAACACCACCACTAAGCCACTGCCTATTGAATGATAACGACCTGCGCCCAACGCCCGAAATACCTACATCATTACCAATTGTTACAAAGGGCTGCGGGAGCGTCTAACGACTAATATCCTACTGGCCGACCACCATATTGTTCGATGGTACCTCCATGTCGCTCGCCGGTTTCGGGGTCGATCATGGCGCCCACCACATAGCCGCTGTAACTGCGGTTGTAGACGATATCCAGCCCCATAGCAGATACCGCCTGTTCGAATTCCGGGCTGAACTTGCCTGCTGTCACGGTCTGGTAGCTGCCCCAAAGCTTGCCCAGCACGCCGTCGAAATTCATGGTGAAGCCCAAGGCCGGCTGGTTGAGTGCCTCGCCCGGCGTCATGCCAAAATCCAGCACATTCATCATCACACTGGCCAGACGCGGGTGCAGACCGGCACCTATGGTTGAGAAGGCAGCAAAGGGCTTGCCGTCTTTGAGCACAATGGTCGGCGCACCGGGGTCGGGCAGGCGTGTGCCGGGTTCCGTCGCCCGCGCCACATCAAGCTGGTTAGTCAACGCATCGGGAATAGACACGCCGTCAATTACCAGCCCACCCTCACCGAAGGAAACTGTGTTAATAGTGTGTAGCATGGCCGCCATATTACCTTCCGCATCGATGACGACCACGCCATCCGAGTGGCGCGGTGCCAGGCTAACCTGCATGGGCTCGTAACCGCGATTGTCCTGGATATGCTGCCAAAGCTGCTTGGCGTGGGACTTCTCGATACGCGCCAGCGAGAAATCCGCACTGGTATCGGCATTGCCCTCACTACTAAAACCCAATTTACGCGATGCCGTCCAGGCGCGCAGAATATGCGACAGCCAGAAAAAGGATTCTGGCGACTCGCTGTAATGGGGTTTGTTTTTCAGGTTCGCCGCTTCAATCAGGTTCAGGGCTTCCAGCAGGTTCACACCGCCATAGGCGGGCAGGCCGTGGCTGTAGACCTCATAACCGTTGTGAGTGGTTTTCAGCGGTTCCACCCACTCGGCCTTGTAACTGGCCATATCGTCCAGTGTGATACGACCACCGGTGGCCTGTACCGCGGCCACCATTTTCTGACCCCAGGGGCCGGTGTACATATAGTCCGCGCCATGTTTGACGACATTGCGCAAGGTGTCGGCCAGTGCGGGTTGCTTGAAGGTATCACCTTTTTTATAAAACTCGCCGTCTTCTTTAACGAAGTGCTTTTTGGTTTCCGGGAATTTGGAGAGAATTTTTTTACGGTAAGCCAAGATGCCGTCCAAGCCTTCATTCACTTCAAAGCCTTCTTCGGCCAGATCAATTACCGGTTGAAACACCTCGGCCATTGGCAACTTGCCAAAGCGCTGATGCGCTGCCTCGACACCGCGCATAAAGCCTGGTACCAGCACGGTACGGCCGTTGTAGTGACCGTCCTTGTCCGGATCGCGCATGGCCAGCGCGGTCATATCAAAGCCGGGCACGCCCTCATAGTCGCTCTCGCCCTTGACCGTGCTGAAGGCGGTATTGAGGTTATAGACCTTGCCGGTTTTGGCCTCGTAGTAAACGATGGTATTGATACCTGCGAAGGAAACCCAGGAACCCGCCGCGAGGGTGATCTGCCCCATGGCGGTGGCGAGTGCGGCATCGATGGCATTGCCACCTTTTTTCAGAATATCCGCACCAATCACCTGCGCCTGACCACCGGTGGTGCCAACCACCATGGTCGAGGGTGCCACTGCAGCCACACCATCACGCTCGGGGCGATCCGACTTGTTGAGGCCGCCAGTAAGAATCAGGTCGCGCAGGTAGTGGGCGCCGTAGAGGCCGCCAACCAGGACGAGCACCAATAACGTGGCTACTCCCTTTCCTACTTTACTTTTCGGAATCAACTTCATCGCGCCTCCTTTAAAACTTCAGCTCGGTTGTCAGTTCAAGATGGCGCGGTCTGATGGGTATCACCAGCGTTGACGTCGGTGTTGTGAAACCGCCCAATGAAGCCTTTTCATCCAGCAGGTTATTCGCCGTCAGGCGGAAGGTCGGCGCCAGTCGCCACAAAGGCTGAGACAGGTTGAATGACAAGCCCCAGGTACCGAACGCTTTCAGGGGTACCGAGTTAGAGAAATCATTTTTACTCTCGTCCTGATAGGCATAGTTAAGGTTGCTGGCCAGTGTCCAACTGCCCAACTGGGTGAAATGCGACAGAATGACAGAACCGGTCCAACGCGGCGCATTGGGCAGCGTAGTACCCTCTAGCACTTCACCTTCCGCATCGGATTCAAAAGGCTCAGTTGTCTTGGATTCGATATGCGCGGCATTGGCAGTCAGATTAAGATTCCAGGGTAGGATCGCGTTGACGGCAATCTCCGCACCACGTACCAAAGCACCGCCGACGTTATCCACCGCCTGAAAAGTACCGTTCCAGTTGGTCTGCACCTGCATATTGTCCCAGGGAATATAGAAGGCCGCCGCATCCAAAGTTAAGCGCCGATCAAACCAACGGCTGCGGAATCCAATCTCATAATTGCGAATCGAGTCAGACTCAAAAAAGTAAGGCTGCCCGCTAATCGCGTGAGTAGATTCAGTAATGGTGTTGACCCCTCCAAAACGAAATCCGTCCGCCACACTGGCAATGACCGACACCTCATCCGTAAAATTCCAGGTGAGTGCGACCTTGGGATTGAAGCCTTTTTCCTCGGTTACTTTGGCGATGCTGGGTGCATCACCATTGGGGTCGGTTTCCACACCCTCGCCACCGAGGGGGTTTTCCACTTCCTGGCTGGAGTGGATCTCGCCATCGGTAATCTGTTCAAAGTAGCGCCCCCCCAGATTAACTTCCAGCTTGCCGAAGAAGCTGCGCGTCAAATCAAAAAACAGGGCTTTTTCTTCTGCCAGCGCACCGATCTTGGTGTTGGTACCTGCCGTAGGATCTTTCAGCCCGAGCGCACCGGGAATCACCGGCACATTCCCCACCAGAGGGTAACTCGCGCGAATCGGTCCGGTCAGGAATTGGTCAGACTCCATATAGAACAGGCCGACCGTATACTCCCAGTCACGGAACAGCCACATGCCACCACTGAGCTCATTGGACACCAGACGCAGCTCATGTGAGGGCTGTTCGGTCCAGAAGTCATTGGTCACGGGCGCCCGCGCACCGGTATCTTCCAGCCCCAAATAGGTTTCAAGGCCCTGCCGCAAACTCTGGGTTTTCTTGAGCATGTTGCTGTCCAGCACAATGTCGAAACGGTCTCCGACTGCCCAGCTCAATTTGATACCGTAGATTTCGACATCGGCTTCACCGGTCTCGGGCTGGCGCTGGGTGCTGCGCGTGTAGTCGTATTTATCCGATGAGCCACTCACGAAACCGTTGCCGTCCCATGCCATGCCAAATTCCAGCCAGGACAGTTGCACCGACAAGGGTTCGATGGGTTGCCAGAGCGCCAGCGCGCGTTGTAAGTCTGTCCGGGTACTATTGATATCCTTTTTTCCGGAGAAGGTATCGTCCACGTATCCCGGTGTTTCCGTATCGACTGAGACAATTCTCAAACCGAGATTGTCAAACACCGGAATATTCAGCATGGCGCGAACCGCTTCGCCGCTGTCGTCACTGTGTTCCATGACGCTATGGCCATAGCTGACCGAGGCACTCAGTCCGCGCTCAAAGTCGGGCAATTGCGGCACGTAACGAATTGCCCCTGTCAGAGCCGAGCCACCAAACAGCGTGCCTTGCGGACCTTTGAGTATCTCGACACTGGCGATATCGTAAGGATCAAAATGCGGCTGCACGCCTTGGACGGACGGATTAATCAGGGAGACACCGTCGTAAAAACGGCCAACGGTGCGGGTATACAGACCACCCGCGTTGGACAGTCCACGGATAGTCACATTACCTCCAGACATCACAACGCCCGGCGAGTATTTGACAATATCTTCCAGGCCAGTGGCGCCAATCTCGGTGAGGTCATCGCCGGTAAAGGCATCAATGCTGATCGGGATGTCGCGCACTGATTTAGTGCGCTTTGTCGCACTGACGAATACTTCTTCGATAACACGCTTGCCTGACGGAGCGTCTTCTTCACCGCCGCTTGCCGAGCTATCCGCCAACACCGAGAAGCTTGTAGTAGCGGCCAATAGCGCTATGGAAACTACACGAATACTGCTTGTTACTACGCTGGATTTCACAGGAGGTACCTCAAATATGATTTGGCCTGCCCACAATGAGCCCATAAGCTTAATTTATGCGCAAGGTTTGCCAGCAAAATTCAAGCCAGTTAAAGGTGCTCCTGCCAAGCGGCGTTTCAGCCGCTTGGAATCAGACTGGAACTGAAAATTTCAAAAAGCTTATTGTTAGAAACTGATACCTGCACTGATTGAGATTGTTCTGGGTTGCGCCGGCACATAAATATCGCTAT
>JBFHCW010000128.1:0-6652 GCA_041585035.1 Litorivivens sp. | reverse complement strand
TGCCCCCGGCAGTCGTCTCGATCGCCGCCTTCGCCGGGGCACTGGGGTCGGCGGTATTGGTTTTTGGTCTGGCCCACGGTCGCGGCAGCTGGACAACCACACGCCTGCTGTTGACCGGCGTTGTCGTTTCATCAGGCTGGGGCGCCGTTATTACCTTTATGCTCGCGGTCGGCCCCACCGAGCAGTTACCGGGCATGCTGTACTGGCTGATGGGCGATCTGGCCTACGCGCGCAGCCCCTGGCCGGCACTGATTATTCTCGCTCTGACCAGCCTGATTCTGTTGCCACTGGGGCGCAGTCTGAATGTCCTGGCCCGCGGCCCGATGCAGGCAGCCGCGCTTGGCGTTGCGGTGCGGCCATTGGAATGGAGCATCTACGGTAGCGCCAGCCTGCTGACCGCAAGCGCCGTGACCACCGCCGGCAGTATTGGTTTTGTCGGTTTAGTCGTGCCTCATATGCTGCGCCTGGTGCTCGGCAACGACCAGCGCTTGATTCTGCCGGCAGCGGCGCTTTCCGGCGGGGCACTGCTGGTACTCGCTGATACACTGGCAAGAACACTTATTGCGCCGGAGCAACTACCCGCCGGTGTTATCACTGCCCTGCTAGGCGTCCCCACGTTTCTCTACCTTTTGTACCGGAGCCGCTGATGTCGACGCTGTCTGCCCGGCAATTGGTAATCGATATCCCCGAGCGCGGCGACGGCACGCCACTGGACTTTTCCATTCAGCCGGGTGAAATCTGGGGGGTTCTCGGGCCCAACGGTGCGGGTAAAACCACCTTGCTCCATACCTTGGCCGGCTTAAAAAGCCCCCGCTCGGGCGTCGTGGAATTGAAAGGTCAGGGGTTTGCCCAATTGCGACGGAAACAGATTGCTAGAGAGATCGCGGTCGTGTTTCAGGAACGGCAGGACGGCTTTCCGGCGACCGTGCTGGAAACCGTACTGATCGGTCGCCACCCCTACATGGCACCCTGGGATGTGGAAACGGCCGAAGATCTGGCGCTGGCACGGGAGGCCTTACAACGCACAACCTTGAGCGCACTGGAAGACCGACTGGTTTCAACGCTGTCCGGCGGCGAGCGCCAACGCCTCGCACTGGCAACCGCCCTGTGCCAGCAACCCACCATCTGGCTCGCCGATGAGCCTGGCAACCATCTGGACTTGCGGCATCAGGTGCAGGCGATGAATCTGTTTGCCAGTGAAGCAGAGGCGGGACGCGCGGTGTTGCTGTGCCTGCATGATCTGAATCTGGCGGCCCGCTGGTGTACCCATATTCTGCTGCTCTACCCCGACGGCAGAGCCTGTTGGGGCGAGTCAAACAAAATGCTGGAGCGCTCGGCACTGGAAACGCTGTACCAACAACCGCTGGCAGAAACGACTGTCGATGGTCGTCGCTACTTTGTGCCTGCCACCGGAGCGATCAATGACTGAGCCATACAGTGATGCTGAAAAACAGGCTTTGTACCGCGCAATATATGAACGCCGGGATATGCGCCACTTCTGTGGAGGCAAGGTTGATGAAGCGATGCTGGTTCGTCTGCTATCCGCGGCTCACGCCGCACCGAGTGTCGGTTTGATGCAGCCCTGGCGCTTTATTCGCATTACCGATAACAATCTGCGCGACCAGCTCTACACCCTGGTGCAAACCGAAAGGCGAGCGACCGCCGCCGCGATGGGCGAGCGTGAATCAGAATTTCTATCGCTGAAAGTTGAAGGTATTCGCGATTGCGCTGAACTGCTTGTCGTCACCTTGAAGGACAAACGCGAAGCGCATATTTTCGGGCGTCGCACGATGCCCCATATGGATATCGCATCAACAGCCTGCGCCATTCAAAACCTGTGGCTGGCCGCCCGCGCCGAAGGCTTGGGCATGGGGTGGGTCTCTTTGTTCGAGCCCGAAACCCTGAAAACCCTTCTCAAACTGCCCGCCGATAGCGAGCCACTGGCAATTCTCTGCCTCGGCCCGGTGGAATCGTTTTATGATCGCCCCATGCTGGAACAGGAAGCCTGGGCAGAGCGTGCCCCTCTTGAGCATTTTGTAATGGAAAACCAATGGCAGCCGAACAACCCCTGAACGCCGCCACCCTGATGGTACAGGGCACTACTTCCGATGCCGGCAAGAGTGTCATGGTGGCCGGCTTGTGCCGCGCGCTCAAACGACGCGGCTTTTCTGTCGCCCCCTTTAAACCCCAGAACATGGCATTGAATAGTGCAGTGACTGTGGACGGTGGTGAAATTGGCCGGGCTCAGGCGGTGCAGGCCCGCGCCTGTGGCTTGCCGCCGCACACGGACATGAACCCGGTACTCCTGAAACCCAATACCGATATTGGCGCGCAGGTGATCATCCACGGCAAGGCACTCAGCAATATGGATGCCGCCGTATATCACAACTACAAACCCCGCGCCTTACAGGCAGTGCTCGAATCTCATAGCCGCTTGGCCGCGAAGTACCAGTACGTCGTGGTGGAGGGTGCCGGCAGTCCGGCGGAAATCAATCTGCGCGAGGGCGACATCGCCAATATGGGTTTTGCCGAGGCGGCGGACTGCCCGGTCATATTGGTGGCCGACATCGATCGCGGTGGTGTATTCGCGCACATAGTCGGCACACTCGCTCTGCTGAGTGAAACCGAACGCGCGCGGGTAAAAGGCTTTATCATCAATCGCTTCCGCGGAGATATTACCCTGCTGCAAAGCGGACTGGATTGGCTGGAAGACTACACCGGCAAACCGGTACTCGGTGTCGTGCCCTATCTTCAGGATTTTTATCTGGAAGCCGAAGACGCCGTCGATCGCAGTCAGGTGCTTGACGACAGCCTGCTGCGGGTCTGTGTTCCCGTGTTTTCCCGTATCGGGAATCACACAGATTTCGACCCCCTGCGCCTGCATCCGCTGGTCGACTTTCAGTATGTGAGACCGGGTCAGGCCATTCCCGAATGCGATCTGATTATTTTGCCCGGTACCAAAAACACGCGCATCGATCTCGATTTCATGCGCACGCAAGGTTGGGAGGCCTCGATTCAAAAACACCTGGCACGCGGCAAAAAACTGCTGGGTATCTGCGGGGGGTTTCAGATGCTTGGCACAGAAGTTCACGACCCAAAGGGTATCGAAAGCGAGGCCGGCTCAACACCTGCTCTGGGCTTGGCGGAGTTTTCTACCACCATGACCGAGTCGAAAATCCTGCGGCATACCAGAGGAAAACTATTGGGAGCCGAGGCTCAGGGTTATGAAATCCACTGTGGCATCAGCAACGGACCTGCTTTGAAAAACCACCCTGCGCTTGAAGTGGACTATGGCAATGATGGCTATCTCTCGAGCAACGGACAGATTATGGGCACCTATCTGCACGGCGTTTTTGACAAAAAGTCAGCGCGTGATGCCATTTTGCAGTGGGCCGGGCTGAATCAAAGCTCGGATTTTGATTTTGAATCGCTGCTGGAAAAAAATCTCGACAGGCTGGCAGATTGCCTGGAAACGCATTTGGATATTGAAGCGCTGTTGGCTCTTAACGCTTAACTACCCTTCCTGAGAGAAGGGAAAGCTACCCCCGATGAAACACCAGTTGCGCCCAGGGCGCACTCCCTTTCTGTTCAAATATCTTGAAGCGGGACAGACCCGCATAGGGCACTGACAGACTGGTAATACCATCCAGCGGCATCTGCAGCCAGTTCACCATAATCGAGCGAATCACCGCGCCGTGTGCCACCACCAGAAAATGCTGCCCTCGTAGCTGCTGCGCCCACTCGCCGATAGCCGGGGTCACCCGCGCATGGAAATCCACCATCGTTTCGCCATTGGGCGCTGCAGCCTGCGAAGGTTTGCCAAAAAAGGCTTTCCACTCCTGCGGGTACTGCTCGCGCACATCGGCCACCAGCTGACCTTCCCAGTCGCCAAAGTGAATTTCTCTAAGCCGCGCATCGGTTTCGACACCGATGCCGCGATCTTCGCCCAGCCAATGTGCAAACTCCCGGCAGCGTGTCAGGTCAGAACTAACGATCTGTGACCAGCCGCCCTCCTCGGCAACAGCTGCCTTCATCTGCGCCCAGCCCTTCTCGCTCAGCGCAACATTGGTGCTGCCGCGAAAAATCTCGCCGCCTTCACAGGCGCCATGGCGAATCAGGTCGATGGTCGTGACGTTGAAATCAGACACTGCGACTGACACCGGCGTCGTCGAAACTCGCCATTTCCCGATGCAGGGCACAGGCTGACTGCAAGATCGGCAGAGCCAGCGCGGCACCGCTGCCCTCGCCCAGTCGCATCTCCAGAGACAGCAAGGGTTTGGCCTCAAGCTTGTTCAGCAGCTTTTCGTGGCCTGGCTCGGCCGAGCAGTGGGAGAAAAACAACCACGGCCGGATACTCGGGTTTACTTTAACTGCCGCCATCGCCGCCGCCGTGCAGATATAACCATCGACCATGACCGCAATGCCTTTTTGCGCAGCGCGAATATACGCCGCAGCCAATGCGTTTACTTCAAAGCCGCCTATACGCTGCAAGAAATCAATACCGGCACGCATATGCGGCAGGTGTTTGGACAAGGCACGAGTCACAACAGCCGACTTCTTCGCGAAACCCTGATCATCAATACCCGTGCCGCGCCCGACCATCGCCTGAGCCGCAAGTTTGGTGTGCGCCACCGCCAGTGCCGCCGCAATGGTGCTGTTGCCAATACCCATTTCACCGCCGATAAACAAATCGATATCACCGGCCGAGTCCACCGCTTCTTTGCCTGCCGTCATGCAGTCTTCTAGCTGGCGCGCATCCATGGCCGGACTGTTGCAGATATTCTGGGTGCCTGGGGCAACCCGGCGATCATCTACGTTGGGAAGCTCCTCCAGAGAGTCGACGGTGCCCATGTTGAATACCCGGAAGGGCACATTCAGGTTGCGCGCCAGCACGGTAATCGCCGCGCCACCGGCTGAAAAGTTGCGCACCATTTCGCCGGTAACGGCCTGAGGATAGGCAGAAACCCCCTCGGCAGCAACGCCATGATCACCGGCAAAAACCACGATTGCGGGTTTGGTAATACCGGGAGTGAGCGTACGCTGATTGCCTGCCAGCTGAATGACCACTTCTTCCAATCGACCCAGTGCGCCTTTCGGCTTGGTGAGATTGTCCTGTCGGGTACGGGCCTGTATCAGAATGTCCTCATCCGGCGCCGGCGCTTCTTCCAGGTACCACGCTTCTTCCACCTCAAATCTCCTTTAGTGTTATAGGTATTCCAGCGACCACAAAACTCACCCGCTGACACACGCCAGCCAGCTCCTGATGCAACCAGCCACTCTCATCAACAAATCGACGCGCCAACGCATTCATGGGCACGACGCCCTGCCCCACCTCGTTGCTCACCAGGACAATCCGACCCGGCAGCTTTGGCAACGCAGTAATAAATTCCTGTTTAACGTGTGGCCAGCGTGCCTCGTCCGCTTCCAGCCAGTTACTCAACCACAGCGTGAGGCAATCCACCAGAATACAACGATCCGGCGCGGCCTGCGCCTGCAAAACCCCGGTCAGGGCCAGCGGCTCTTCCAGCGTGAGCCACTGCGCTCCGCGATCGGACCGGTGCCGCGCTATACGTTGCTGCATCTCTTCGTCGCGCGCCTGCGCCGTAGCGAGATAGACCTTTTCCAATCCGCTGTGTTCAACCGCCGTTTCAGCCAGACGACTTTTACCGGAACGCGCTCCACCGAGGAAGAATTCTATCATTCGGGCTATTCCTGATCAGCGCCACGACTCGCGCCTGCGATTCTGGCAAAATGGTTATTCTATCGCAGCAGCGATTGCAAAACAGGGTCAAAACGAGGACACCATGGGGCACCGTCTTTCAAAAATCTATACCCGCACTGGCGACGATGGTACGACCGGGCTTGGCGATGGCAGTCGCATCGATAAAGATGCGCCCCGTATGGAAGCCATCGGCACGGTCGACGAGGTCAACAGCCATATCGGCGTACTGGTAGCGTCACTGCCAAGCGACGACGAGCACCTGCCGCTTCTGTCGCAGATTCAACATGACCTGTTTGATCTCGGTGGAGAACTTGCAGTACCCGGCTTTACCCTGATCACCGAAGAGCGCATCACAGCGATTGAAACAGAGCTGGACCGCCTGAACGAAGCCCTGCCCCCGCTCAAGAATTTCATCCTCCCCGGCGGCAGCCTGGCTGCGGCCCAATGCCATCTGGCGCGTGTGGTCTGCAGGCGGGCCGAGCGCTGCGTCATAACCCTCACAAAAACTGATGAGGTTAACCCACCGGTGCGCAAGTACCTTAACCGACTGTCAGACCTGTTGTTTGTGCTGGCACGCTTGATCGCCCGCCGCGACGGGGGTGAGGAAGTGCTGTGGCAACCTGCCAAGCCCAAGGGCGATCAAACGTAGGCTGTGCTGTTCGGAATTTATCCTGGCTCGGAAGACGCTTCCGGCCATAACCAGGCCGCGCCGCGTACGCCGCTGGCATCACCGTAACGGGCCGCAACCACCGGTGTTATGCAGTCTCGGCCAAAAACATCGTTTGCCAGTAGCGGCGGCAATAGCCGGTAGAGAGACCGGATATTCGACAGGCCGCCGCCGAGCACAATGATGTCCGGGTCGATGACATTGATAACTGTCGCCAGTGCTCGCGACAGTTTCTGAGCATAGCTTTGCAAGACCGCCATAGC
>JBFHCW010000127.1:0-6699 GCA_041585035.1 Litorivivens sp. | reverse complement strand
TAGTTGGTCTGACGCTTGCCTTTTACAAAGGCGATGTCGTTGTGGGTCCAGCTATTGTGGCTGAAGCGCTCACGCTTGGTAATCAGGCGGAACGTATTATTCTCCTGCAGCGCTTTGGCAAAGCTGCCTTCCAGTCGCTGGGCTGCGAGTTCGATAAAGACGTCTGGTGCCAGATGCACTTTGCCGTCGTCAGTCAGTACACGCTTTCCAAGATAGGAGCTACCTTCAATGCGCGGCAATGCCTTTCCGTGGGGGTGGCGTCGCAGGGTAGATAGCCCCCCTTGCTTGCCCATGCGACTGATCAGGCTGAGCAGGCGTTCAGGCATGGGCGTGAGCCTGTTGCCCACTAACGGAAGTTGTCCGAGCGTTTCGCCGGTATTGACGAGGGTCTGCAGTAGTTTGGAGCCGAACAGCGGGGCGTCGCAGGCCTTGGCCAGCTGACGGATGATCCACAGCTCATCGCGGCACTCGCCGGGCGGTTCGACCAGCCTGTCGGTGTATTGATACCAGGGCTTGGGCGACAAGCCCGACAGGCTGACAAAGGAAAAAGGAATGTCTGGCCGCTCGGTAAAATGGGTGCCGGGCAGAATATAGTCGGCATATTCGGCGGTTTCATTGCGCACAATATCAATGCTGACCAGCAACTCGAGTTTATCGAGCGCGCGCCCCAGTTTGTCGCTGTTGGTAGCGGTTAGCAAGGGGTTGCCTGACAGTACAAACATGGCGCGAACCTGATCCTCTCCGGGTTCGAGTATTTCATCCGCCATCAAGGCGGCGGGCAGGGCACCGAGAAAACTGCGGGTGTTGCCGATACGGGAGTGAAACACCTCCTTGTCCGCGTCTTTTGTAGCCTTGCCGTAATCAAAAATACCCAGCCCCATCAGCGAGCCGCCGGTTCTATCGAGATTGCCGGTAACGGCATTGATCACTTCAAGCAGCCAGAAGGCGAGGGTGCCATTACTGCCCTGATTGATGCCGGTCGAGGCGTAAAGGGCTGCGCCGTTTGCATTCAGGTAAGTGTCGACCAATCGACGCAGTTGCTCGGCTGAAATGCCGGTCACCTCTGCCTGACGTTCGGGTGTCCAGTTAGCGCACAGTGGCTTCAGGGCTTCGAAGCCGGACATGAACTGGCGGATGCGTTTTTCGTCGACTGCATTTCGCGCCAGAATGTCATTGAGAAAACCCAGCAGCATAAACACATCGGTATCGGGCCGGATAAATACCTGCTCGCCAACGGCCTTGGCGGTTTCCGTTCGGCGCGGATTGACGTTAAAGACCTTGCCGCCACGGGCTTCAATTTCCTGCAATTGGCGCACCGGATCGGGCAGGTTGATAAAACTCATTTTCGAGATGGCGGGGTTGGCGCCAATCATGATCAGGCAGTCGAGCCTGTCGATATCGGGGAAGGTCAGGGCCATCGGCGAGCCGTAGAGGTGTTGACTGACCAAAAACTTGTTGTTGCAGTCCAGGCTGCCGGTATTGTAAGCCTTATGAGTATTCAGACCCTGCGTGAAAGCGGTCCAGAAAATCGGCATTAAGGGGCTGAAACTGATCGGGTTGCCGAAATAGGCGCCGACAGATTCATCGCTGTGGTCTTTGCGCAGCTGGCGAACTTTTGCGCCTATTTCATCGAAAGCCTGTTGCCAGCTGATGGGTTCAAAGCCGGTGGCGGTTTTTTTCAGCGGCGTGGTAATGCGGTCCGGGGTGGTGCGCATTTTTTCAATGCTCAGGCCCTTGATGCAGGCAAAACCCTTGGAGGTCACGTGATCTTTGTCCGGTTCGACGTGGGTGATTCGGTTGTTGTCGACAGTTACCAGCAGACCGCACTGGTTTTCGCATATGCGACAAAACGTTGTTTTGGTCTCGGTCATTGTGCGGCCCTTGATAGTTGTTATGCGTGTATATGGCGCTTGGCAAACTGTTCCATATCGCGCAGCTTTTCGTCGAGTGTCATTGTACTGGCCATGCCGTTTTCGTCGCAAAACGCTTCACGGTAGAGCATGCTTACACCGAGTTCGCGGCAGCGCTCCAGGTTGGCCTCACTGTTGTCGTATAGGCCAAGGGCGATTTCAAAGCCTTTCCAGGGGAGCCCTGCCTGCGCACGGAAGTGGCGCAGGGCCGGGATCAGTTTTTCGATATCGTCCATCTCGTGTTGCGCGCCGACCCAGCCGTCATTGCGCGCTGCACGCTGCAATGCCGCTTCACTGAAACCACCGATACAAATCGGCAGAGGGTGCTTTAGCGCGGGTGACATTTGCAGGGCGGGGAATTGGTAGTAGTCGCCCTGATAAGCGACGGACTCGCCGGTCCACAGCTGTTTCATCACAGCCAGCATCTCATCGGTGCGTTTGCCCCGGTCGTGAAAATTCTGACCAACCAGTTCAAATTCCGATTTTTGCCAGCCAATGCCGGCACCGAGAATCAGCCGTCCGTCGCAGAGGTTGGCTGCGGTAGAGATGAGCTTGGCGGCGTGGAAGGGGTCCCGCAGGGGCAGCACATAAAGGGTATTGAGGAATTTCAGTGTTGTGGTGACCTGCGACAGGGCACCGATCTGCACCCAGGGCTCGGGCCAGTGGGTGTCCGGATACCAGCGGATCTGATTGTTTTTGCTGTAGTCGTAGTGTTCGTACTGTTCGGCGAAAGTAATCAGATGTTCGCCGAGGGTGATGCCTTCAAAGCCGAGATCTTCGGCATGCCTGGCCAGGGTGGGGAGTTCTTCCATGTCGAGCATGGCGAGGCATTGCCAGAATTTCATAGGCCTTCCTTGTTCAGTTCTATTCCGTGAGCTGGCAGTCGAGAACGACCTTTCCGGCGATCTCACCTTTATCCAGCTGTCGGTGGACGTCAACGGCGTCTGTCAGCGGCCGAATGGCGGCGATGGCGGGCTTGAGACGGCCTTGCTTCAACCATTGCATCAGCGTGGCGACATCTTCCTTGAAGTCTTCCGGCTTTTTGACGCGGCGGGTTTGTATGTTGTAGAAGCCGCTTTGCTTGCCGTTGGGTAGCAGTTGCCAGAGTACCAGTAATTTGAAAAAGCCCCAGAGCAGGGAGGGTATTTTTTCTTCACCTGTAGTGACTTGCAGCGCGCCAAAGCCTACCAGCTTCCCGCCTTTGGCAACGCAGCGGTAGGAACGGGCCCAGTATTTTCCGCCGATGGTATCGAACACCGCATTGACGCCCTTGCCGCCCGTTTCGTGGGCGATTCGCTCGACAAAGTCTTCCTTGTGATAATCAATGGGGGTGGCGCCGAAGTGCTGCAGCAGGTGGTGCTTTCCCTTGGAGGCAGTGCCGTAAACTTTCAGGCCCATTTCCCGGCCCAGTTCCAGCAGCGCCGTGCCGACCGCGCCGCCGGCGGCGTGAACCAGTATGCTGTCACCCGGTTTGAGGCTGTACTCGCGGGTCAGCATCTGGTAGGCCGTGGTATAGGACAGCATCATGCAGACGGCTGCCGCCGGGTCGAGCCCCTCGGGACAGGGGACGGCACGCTCTTCTGAAATACAGAGATACTGGGTGTAGCCGCCAATGACGGACAGGTCGGCCACCGAGTCGCCGACTTTGAAACGACTTACGCCTTCGCCCAGTGCATCGACCACCCCGAACCAGTCATAGCCTAAGGTGAACGGGGGCTTGTCCTTGACGTCGACATACTGGCCCTGACGAATAATCGTATCGGTAAAGCCGGTTCCAGCGGTCAGTACTTTCACCCGGATTTCGCCGGGTGCCGGCTCCGGCATGGCCTCTTCCGTCACTATTTTCATGTTTTCCGGGCCGCCAAAGGCACTGATATCGACGTGTTTCCACTGCATAATCTACACTTCCAAAGGTATCTGGTCTGCGCGCAATCTAGGTAAGCCGGTGTCTCGGGTCAAAGGCTTTATGATTACGAGACAGTAATGCGGGTGCGTGAGATAAAAACATTTTAACCGAAATGTTATCGTCGGTATGCTAGCGTAAGTTACCAGTTTATTAAAAAAGGGTCGTCTGCCCTCGCGTATTGTGCTGAAGCCTGAATAAACCTATTAAAATCCGTAACTTGGAAGGGAAGTATTTATGAGTCAATGTCCGTTCACACATCTGCTGGATCTGGATGCCTACGTCAAAGGCATGCCCTATGCTGATCTGGGCAAGCTGCGCCAGCAGGGTTCTTTCGTCCACTTCGACGACCCTGATAATGGTGTGCCTTACTGGGCAGCGGTTAAGCGGGACGCGCTCGATTTTGTCTCTCAAAACCCCGACCTGTTTTCCTCCGCCGAAGCGGGCCCCTTCCCGATGGAAATGCCGCCGGAGCAGAAGGAAATTCAGGAGATCATGAACGAAAACTTCATTATCTCCATGGACCCGCCCAAGCACATGAAGTACCGCAAAGTGGTGCGCGATGCCTTTACTCCCCGAGCAGTGGCGGCGATGGAACCCTGGCTGCGCCAGCAGGCCAAGGCCATTGTGGACCGCGTGGCGGCCAAAGGTGAATGTGAGTTTGTTGAAGACGTGGCTGCCGAGCTGCCGCTGATCGCCATACTGGAAGTATTGGGCGTGCCTCAGGAAGACCGCAAGCAGTTCTTCGAGTGGACTAACGTCATGGCCTTTGCCGACGACCCCGATGTGGCCACTGGTCCAGACGAAAGCAATGCTGTATCCATGGAAGTGATCATGTACGCCATGGAACTGGCCAAAAAACAGCGCGAGAACCCAACCAGCCAGGTCGTGCAGGCGCTGCTGGAAGGCGAGGTTGACGGCGTTAAGGTGACCGAAGAGATGTTCGCCTGGATGTTCATTCTGATTATGGTTGGCGGCAACGAAAGTACCCGTACTGCAACCGCCCACGGCATGCGTCTGCTGATGGAAAACCCGGATCAGCTTCAGCATCTGGTCGATCACCCCGAAGATATCCCGATGGCCGTCGAAGAGATGCTGCGTTACAACACGGCTTTCATCGCCATGCGCCGCACCGCGACTCAGGATATCGAGTGGAATGGCTATAACATCAAGAAAGGCGACAAGGTGGTTTTGCACTACCACGCAGTCAACCACGATGAAGACGTCTTTGGCGACGATGCCATGAAGTTCGATATTCATCGCCACAAGCGCGTTAAGGCCATCAACCGGGAACACCGCGCCTTTGGTATCGGTGAGCACTTCTGCCTGGGCATGAACCTGGCGCGGCTGGAACTGCGTATTATGTTTGAAGAAATGATTCCCCGGTTGCGCAATCCGAAATTTGCCGGTGACGTGACCTATATGCGTTCATTTTTTATCAATACGATCAAGGCGATGCCCATCACCTTTGATCCTGAAAAACAGGCCGCTGCCTGATTCTCGCCTATTCAACCTCGTCGCCTTTGATGGCGGCGGGGTTGAACCCCGCACCTATTACAACTCCCTCATTCTGTAGATATAGAAACATTTCTATAAAAATGTTTTTGTGGTATAGATAGCGCTGTGCCTGCTTAACGCGGCAAGCGTTGACTATAACGATAAGAGTGAGGCGAGCGTGAGTGATAGTGTCCCCCTGCGGGATATCCGCGAATTTGATCTGCAGACGGACGTGCTGGTCGCCGGCTTTGGCGGCGCAGGCGCCAGTGCAGCGCTGGAAGCCCGTCGTGCCGGCGCTGACGTGATGGTGTTGGAGTCTTCCAGCGGCGGTGGTGGCTCCACCCAAATGTCGGCCTGCGAAATGTATCTCGGCGGTGGCACCGCGCTGCAGCGGGATCTGGGTATTGAGGACAGTCGCGATAATTTTTACCGCTACCTGAAAGCCTGCTTTGGTGACAACTGCGACGAGGAACGCCTCAATTACTTTGTCGAGGGCGCAGTAGCGCATTTTGACTGGGCCGAATCCCTTGGCGTGCCCTACAAGCGCGGTTTTTTCAGTGGTCGCGACGTGGTGGCCATGACCGGCGATTCCCTGCAGTACACTGGCAATGAGCGCGCCTGGCCCTTTACTGAAAGCGCGACGCCGGCGCCGCGTGGTCACCTGCCGGCGGATGCAGATCACAGTGGCGGTCTGGTGTTTATGGGCCAACTGATGGCAAGGGTGCAGGAGTCCGGCGCCGATATTCGCTGTGATGCGAAGCTTACGGCACTTGTGCAGGACGACAGGGGCCGGGTGGTTGGCGCCATTGCCAAGATCGACAATCAACAGGTCGCCATTGAAGCCCGCAAGGGTGTGGTGTTGTGTACCGGCGGCTTTATCATGAATGAGGCCATGACCCGGAAATACCTGCCGAGGCTGGACGCCATAGCGACCCGCCACGGCAACCCCGGCGATCGCGGTGATGGCATCCGGCTGGGTCAGGCCGCCGGCGGCAATATCATCAATATGGGCGAAGCTTTTGTCGGTATTGCCCACTACCCGCCGCCCCAGCTGACCTACGGGATTTTCGTTAACGAGCAGGGCCAGCGCTTTGTGAACGAAGATGTCTATCTCGCCCGCCTCGGTCATTTTGCGGTGCAGCAAAGCGGTGGCCGGATTTTCATGTTTATCGATAACCGGCACTTTGAGCGGCCAGCCTATCTTCAGGTCGACATCGTCGCGGTCGGCGAAAGTGTGGCTGAAGTAGAGGCGGAAGCCGGCTTTCCCGAAGGTGCTTTGCAGCACACCGTGGACTTCTACAACCGCCATGCCGTTCAGGGGCAGGATCCACTGTTTCACAAAGCCAAAGACTGGCTGATGCCACTGGATAGCGGGCCGTTTGCGTTGGT
>JBFHCW010000126.1:0-6707 GCA_041585035.1 Litorivivens sp. | reverse complement strand
TTGATACCTGCCTGGAAAGCGTGCTTTTCCACATCAACCACGGACACGGTATCGGCCAGTTCACACAGGGCTTTGGATGCCGCGCGGCCTGTTACGATCACTGATTGATCGCGGGGGCGATTGCGCAGGGCGTCGAAAATACGTTCCTGAGTCACCCAGCCGTATTTCAACACATAGGTCAGCTCGTCCAGCAAAACGAGGTGAAGTGACTCATCCTTAAGAAGAGCTTCGGCCTTTTCCCAGGCCTGATTGGCGGCTTCGATATCCCGATCCCGATCCTGAGTCTCCCAGGTAAAACCGGTACCCATAATATGGAAGGGCACCTCGGGGCAGCGCTGGAGAATAAAATCCCGCTCGCCGCAGTCCCAGGTGCCTTTGATAAATTGCACGATACCGGCCTTGTAGCCGTGACCCAGACAGCGAATCACGGTGCCAAAGCCGGAGCTGGATTTACCCTTGCCATTGCCGGTCAGCACAATAAGCACACCGCGCTCTTCCTGAGCCTGAGCCACTTTTTCATCGACCAGTGCCTTGCGGCGCTGCATGGCTTTTTTGTGGCGTTCGTTGCGGTCTGTGCTCATGGTGCTGTTTCCTTTGGTTCAGTCCGGCCTGTTCAGACAAGCAAGGATACGTGGCTTACTTTGGCTCGTAAACGAGCGTCAGCATGGAGGTGAGGCCTTCGCTGTCGAAGCCACGAGCAGTTTCGTAGTTGCGATCGAACAGGTTTTTAACGCTCAGCTGAGCAGAAAAGCTGGGCGTGAAGGCGTAACGGGTTCTCAGGTTGACGAGGGCAAACCCTGACAGCTCCTGATTATTGGCGGAATCCTCGTAGCTGCGACTCTGAGCACGGATCTGAATGCCGTAGCTTAAACGCTCCAGCTTGCGATCGGCGCTGACTGTGGCTGCGCGGCGCGCACGGCGGCGCACGTCGTTATCAGTGGCAACGTCCAGGGGTCGCAAGACGGTCAGGTTGGCATTGAGTTGCCAGTCATTGACCAACACATAGGCTGTCAGTTCGCCACCGCGAATTTCAACCTCACTGATCTGATCCGTGGTGAAGGTAGCGGGGTTGTACTGGATCAGGTTAGTCACATCATTTTCAAATGCCGCCAGTGACCAGCCAAATTTATCTTCCCGGTAGCGAAGTTCCACTTCCGTGTTTTCAGATTCCTCCGGAATGAAGTTGGGGTTTCCAAAACCCGGGAAGTAAAGCTGATTGAAAGTGGGGGCCTTGAAGCCCGTGCCCTTCGACAAAATCAGACGTGTGCCTTCGAACAGGTCGACGCCGTAGCTGGCCGTCCAGGTTTTGAATGAACCAAACTGCTCGTTGTCCTCATGGCGACCGCCGAGGGAGATATCCTGCGCGCCGAAGTCGCTTTGCAGCTGCAAAAAGCCCGCTTTGTTGTGGCGCTCATCGACATCGTAGCTGGTCGTGCTGTCGACAAAATCATCGTAGTACTCAGCGCCAACTGAAACTACATGACTGCCCAGATAAACGTCGTTCTGCCACAGGGCACTGTCGCGGCGAGTGGTGAAGCGTGACCGGGAAGCGGAGTTTAAATCGTTCAGTGACAGGCTGTCGTCTTTGGATTTACCAAGGCGCACTGTGCTCACCCAGCTTTTCAAGATCGACACACTGGCATCGGCACTGACGCTTTCAATGACAGATTCGCTGGATGGCAGTGCATTTGGCGAAAATGCGCTGTCGAATTCATTCTCTGATTCGGTTCGTTGGTAGTTCAGGCTCAGGTCAGTATTGCCCAGCTTGGCACCGGTGCGAAAGCCAAGGCCGGTAGTGCGATAGGCGTCGTCGTCGCCATTCTGGCCGGTATCACTTTCCAGGTTGTCCATCCCCTGTGTGTCAAAGTGGGTCAGCATCAGATTGGCATAGCCGGCATCGTCGCCCACCGACAAGCCCGCAACGGCTTTGCTGGTGTTGCGGTTGCCGTAACCGGCTTTTAACAAGGGTGATACACCGCCGTTCAGGCTGCCTTTACGGGTGAATATCTGAATCACACCACCAATAGCGTCACTGCCGTAGAGGCTTGAGCGCGGGCCGCGAACAATTTCAATGCGTTCGATCTGTTCTGGCTCCAGCATGGAAAGATTGGCCGTGCCTAATGTCGCGCTGCCGACGCGTTGTCCGTCAATCAGCACTAGCGTATGGCTGGAGGCGTTGCCGCGAATAAACACGCTGCTGGATGCCCCTACGCCGCCATTGCGGGTGATGGTTACGCCGGTCGTGTTGGTCAGCAGTTCCAGTACATCACGCGCCTGGCTGCGCTCTATTTCTTCGCGATCAATAATTGTAACCGGTGCCAATGTGGCGTCGATGCTCTGCTGGGTGCGAGTGGCAGTGACCAGAGTGGTCTCGATCGGGTTGGCGAGTGAAACAGCACTGCTTACAGCGAGCGCAGTAACGGTAAGTTTTTTCATGGATTTCCCCAATGCATTGTTGTTAACGCAATGAGGGAGGGATGGGGTGATATACAGGTATATGACCCGATGAAGCCCTCCGCGTCATCGTTGTATCTGCATGGGCCGGTTCCGGGCTGTTATCGGTTCAGACATTCAAACGCGATAATTACCGTTGCGGGGGCAGCGCTGGACTGGGTTCTTTTTGAACCGGCACCAGACTTCCCGTTTAACCCGCGCCTGTACTGACATCCGGTCAGCACCCGCGGGCACCCAAGGCAGGTGCGCGCACTCTACTGACTGCGGCGCGCACTGTCAACGCGGTGAGTGGGTACTGACAATTTCGTCGAGTAGCGACTGGTTTGCGGGGGTGGGTATGGAAAGCCGCTCGGCTTCGCGGCAGAGATAGCCTGTTATGGCGTCGATTTCGGTTGTCCGTCCGGCTTCGACATCTTGCAACATTGAGGAGCGGTTGGTTGCGGTCTTCTGGGCGACCTTGATGACGGTATCCCGCAGGTCGGGCACCCAGCTTTCTCGCCCGAGTGCACGGCTGACAGCAGAAAACTCTTCACAAATGGTCTCGAGATCTGCGCGCGCAGAGGGCTTGCTCAGCAATTCTCCGTTGCGACAGCGGTAGCGAACGGTCAGGGGGTTGATGGCGCAGTTGACGGCGAGCTTGCGCCACAGAAGAGCGAGAATGTTGCGGCTGGCGGTGACGGGAAAGCCGGGGCAGGACAGGCTGTCGGCCAGCGTGTCAGCATCCGGCGCATGCTCATCAAAACTGCCGATCTGTGTCTCGCCATTGCCCGCCGGGCGGATAGCAAAACGCGAAGTGCGGTTAGCCCCAACGGTAGTGCTGCCGCAATACAAACGAAGTGCCGGATAGCGGGTCTTGATCTGCTCGGCGATCCCCATGCCGTTTTGCACCAATACCAGCGACGTCTTTTCGTGAAAGTGAGGAGCAAGCGGAGTGAGGGCATCAAGTGTCTGATAGCTCTTGCAGCACACCAGCAGGTGATCAATGGGCCGGGTCAGATCCGCAGCCGTTGTGGCGGGCACGGGAATCGATTGCTTGCCGTCGATGCTCAAACCTTTGTAGTCGGCAAGAGCCTCTTCCCTGAGCAGTAATTGGGGAGGGCGACCGGCCTGATAGAGCCGCGTAGCCCAGAGTCCGCCAATGCTGCCGGCGCCCAGAATCAGCCAGCGCTCAGTCATGACAAGCTTCTCGCGGCAGTGCTACCATTCGGTCCCAATGTGATGTGAGAGAAAGTGTCATGCCATCCTTTGATATCGTTTCTGAAGTGGATTTGCACCAGTTTACCAATGCCGTCGATCAGGCGCAGCGTGTCATTGATAACCGCTTTGACTTTAAAGGAGTCGATGCAGCTTTCAAGCGCGAAGAGTTGGGCGTTACAATGTTTGCCGAAGCCGATTTCCAGCTCAGCCAGATGGAAGACATGCTGCGTGCTGCCCTGATCAAGTGCGATATCGATCCGCTGGCTATGGAGATTGGCGAACAGGCCACTGCGGGCAAGCAGGTGAAAGTACCGGTTACCATGAAAAATGGTCTGGAAGCCGCGCTGGCCAGAAAAATTGTCAAGCTGATCAAGGACTCCAAGCTAAAGGTCCAAAGCCAGATTCAGGGTGATCAGGTTCGAGTCACGGGTAAAAAGCGGGACGATTTGCAGCAGGTGATGGCCTTGCTGCGAGCCGAAGATCTTGAGCAACCGTTGCAGTTTACGAATTTCCGGGATTAGCGTTTTCGGAAGCCCCCTTTTCTTCGGGAGCGCATCGGGGGGAGGGGTAGTAGAAGGCCACACTTTAATCACTTGCACCATCAATCTCCTGTGTACATTATTGGGCGCTGAATAATGATACTCACTGACAGGAGAGCCCTATGAGCGATGCCGTTCTAACCGAAGTAGCCGATGGCGTAATGACCATCACCATCAACCGGCCCAAAGCCAAGAATGCCGTCAACCTCGATGTGGCCAAAGGCATCGCCGCAGCCATGGATGAGCTGGACAGCAACGACAGCATTCAGGTCGCTATCCTTACCGGTGCTGAGGGTACCTTCTGCTCCGGTATGGACCTGAAAGCCTTTGTCAGTGGTGAAATGCCCTTTATCGAAGGCAAGGGTTTTGCCGGGCTGGTGGAGTCACTGCCCAAGAAGCCCTTGATTGCAGCGGTTGAAGGTTTTGCTCTGGCCGGCGGCTTTGAGCTGATGATTGCCTGCGACTTGGTGGTATCGGCCAACAGCGCGAAGTTCGGGATTCCCGAAGCCAAACGTGGTTTGGTGGCTGCAGCTGGTGGTCTGATGCGTCTGCCGCGCCAGATTGCTCCGCGCATTGCGATGGAGCTCGCTCTTACCGGTGACTTTATCGACGCCAATCGTGCTTATGAATTGGGTTTGATCAACCGTGTTGTCGAGCCGGGTGCAGCGCTGGAAGGCGCCAAAGCGCTGGCTAAATCCATCGCGGCCAACGGTCCGCTGGCAGTCATCAAATCCAAGGAAGTGATTCTGGAATCGCAGGACTGGTCTCTGGGTGAAATGTTCCCCAATCAGCAGAAGCAGGTGGATGTGATATTCAGTAGCGAAGATGCGATTGAAGGTGCTACGGCTTTTGCCGAGAAGCGTGCGCCGAATTGGAAGGGGCGCTAGCTAAGTCTTAGCCGAACTGTCTCCCTTTGGGAGCCAGGCGGGCGAGAAGTACATCGCAATAGCGACGGGCGGTCACCCTATGGTTGGATCGACGCTGAGAGAGCCCGTCGGGGCTTGCAGGCTAAAGAAGTCGATTCTTGCTCTAACCTCATTCCTGTTCGTTAAAAGGCCCTCGCAAGAGGGCTTTTTTGTCTCCTGCCGGCCTGTGTGTCTGGCCTTGAAAGTCCCGAGCCCAGGTTGCTCGCCGGATAAGTACATTCCCTATTTTACTGTGTTGCCTTCTCAATTAGTGTAGATCGCTAGTTGTGCCTATACTGCTTATACGGGCTCGTAGGCGGGCGTGGGGCTAATCGTCCTGGGCCTCAGGCTTCTATTTGCCATATTTCCACGGATTGTAACCAGTTGGAGCCACTAAACAATGGATGGCGAGCTCAAAAATCTGCTGAATCGTGATGTACGGCTACCCAGTATACCTGCTGTGGCCCAGCAGCTGCTGGCGCTGGCGTGTAGCCCTGAGAGCAGCTCAAAAGACCTCGCAGACGTTCTTTCAAGTGACCCGGCAATTGCCAGTACGGTACTGCGTCATGTGAACTCCCCCGTGTATGCGCCCGCAGAGAAAATTGTCTCTATACAGCGGGCCGTGGTGACACTGGGTTTTGATGCGGTCACCAATTTGGCGCTGATGTTTTCACTGGTAGACAGTCGGCCGAGCAGCAGTAACACCGGTCTGGACCTGTCTCACCTCTGGCGCCGCAGTTTGTTCTGCGCGGTAGCCGCAAAGGCGATTGGAAAGGCTGCCGGTGAATCCCGGCTGGAATCATTGTTTCTCGCCGGTTTACTGCAGGATGTGGGGATGCTGGCATTGGACCGCGCCAAGCCGGTGTTTTACGAGTATATAAAGTACCGTAGCCTCAGCCATCAGCAGATTATCAAGCAGGAAAAAAGAGAGCTCAAAGTTGATCATGCTGACTTTGGCTCATGGCTTCTACAGCGGTGGGGGCTCCCCTCGCTCATCACCACAGCAATCGCCAATAGCCACGAGACCAATTTTTCAAGTGATAACCCTGAGGGTCACCGTTTTAATACCAGTGTTGCTCTCTCTGGTGTGGTGGCGGATCACTTTGTCGCCCTGGATGAGTGCTGGGAGGGAGGCGAATACATAGAAGAGTTGTTGAAGCAGGCTCTTGGAATCAATCGCGCAGGGTTTGAAGCAATTGTGCACTCTATTCAACAGGAGTTTGAAGTGCTCTCCTGGGTGTTTGAAAAGTTGGTAGCCGGCCCGAATGAGATCTACGCGATGCGCCTACAGGCACAGCGCCTTTTAATTCAGAGATCGGGCGTATCAGACACCGTTGAGAACCGGTTTCAGCAATTGCGGGAATTTCTTTTCCTTCCTGAGGCGCACGATGGCCAGGATATTCTTGCGCCAGAGGCTTTTGAAAAACACTACACCGAAATGGTGAGTTCTGCTGACGATGGCTCGGTTCACATTGCGCTGCTTCGCGTCAAAAATCTTCGCACCATCGAAGCCGACTGCGGTGAAAACATAGCCTCATTACTGCGCAGGGTGATTGGTCGCATTATCCTGAAGAAAATACGCGGTACCGATTTGGTTACCTGCTATGGCGAT
>JBFHCW010000125.1:0-6759 GCA_041585035.1 Litorivivens sp. | reverse complement strand
CTACGCCAGTCTGGGCGGCACCGCCATTTTCCTGCTTGCCCTGTTTCGCATACTGCAGGGCTTTGCCCTGGGCGGCTCGTGGGATGGCTTGCCGTCACTTCTCGCCCTGAACGCACCGCGTGCGCGCCGAAATTGGTACACGATGTTCGGCCAGCTCGGTGCGCCGATTGGTTTTCTGCTGGCCAATGTGCTGTTTCTGTACCTGATTCTCAATGTCAGTGCCGAGGATTTTCTGGCCTGGGCCTGGCGTTACCCCTTCTTCGTGGCCTTTGCCATCAATGTGGTCGCCCTGTTTGCCCGCCTGCGTCTGGTACTGACCGAAGAATATACCCTGGCACTGGAAGAAAGCGCGCTGGAGCCCATCAGTACCCGCGAAATGCTGGACGAAGAAGGCCCGACCATTTTTCTCGGCGCCTTTGCGGCGCTGGCCAGCTACGCCCTCTTCCACATTGTGACCATCTTCCCGCTGTCCTGGATCCTGTTGAATGGATCGCAGGTTATCAATGACGTTCTGACGGTTCAGGTGTTTGGCGCGCTGATTGGTATTCTTGCCACAATTGCCTCGGGCGTACTCGCCGGCAAGATCGGTAAACGCCGCACGGTGGGCTGGATGGCGGCGGTGATCGGTGTGTTTGCCCTGTTTGCGCCCTATCTGATGGGCGGCTCGCCTGGGCTGCAAAACACCTTCATTCTGATTGGCTTCGCCTTGCTGGGTGTCTCCTATGGCCAGTCGCAGGGAACAGTGACTGCCAATTTCAAGCGTCGCTTTCGCTACACTGGCGCGGCGCTCACCTCGGACTTTGCCTGGCTGTTTGGGGCGGCTTTTGCGCCTTTGATCGCGCTGGGGCTGTCAGTACAGTTTGGCCTCGAAGCGGTCAGTCTCTATCTTATTTCAGGCGCTTTCTGCACCCTGCTGGCGCTGTATATCAACCGTAAGGTCGACGTTCAGTAAATTATCCATTGAAAACAAAAAAGGCGACGCTGCTTGCGCAGGGTCGCCTTTTTTTATCGGCATATCGCGCTATTTGAAGTAGGCGTTTTCGGTATTGGTGTGATCTGTCATGTCACGGACACCTGCCAGTTCAGGCACCTGTTCGACCAGCGATTTCTCGACACCTTCCTTCAGCGTTACATCAACCATCCCGCAGCCCTGGCAACCGCCGCCAAACTTGAGAATAGCGAATTTGTCTTCGGTGATTTCCACCAGTGAGACTTCACCGCCGTGGGCTGCCAGTGACGGATTCACCTCGTTATACAGAATGTAGTTGACCCGATCTTCCAGCGGACTGTTTTCATTAACCCGTGGCAGACGTGAATTGGGCGCCTTGATGGTCAGTTGGCCACCCATGCGGTCCTTGGCGTAATCCACCGTGGCGTCTTCCAGAAACGGCACGCTGCGGGTTTCTACATAAATAGTCAGTTTCGGGTAAGGAATCTGAATATCGTCGTCCTGGGCGTCGCCCTCACGACAGTAAGCGATACAGGTTTCCGCTTTCGGGGTTCCTGGCTGGGTGATAAACACACGCACACCAAGCACATCATCGCCCTGCTTTGACAACAGTTCCGCCAGGTAGTCCTGGGCAGATTCGGTGATGGTCATTTTGACTTCAGTGCCGTCTGTGGCGGCAACCGCTTGACCTTCCGACATAATTACCTCTTGAGTTTGCACCCGCGATGCGCTGTTTAGGGCGCCGTCTAACCGAGTATTCGCGGGCGTAGTCTGATAGAATTCGCCAGTTTAACACGAAGCCCAATTCTCACATAAGCGCAGAGCGGTTTATGGGGGCTTTTATTTGCTTTTTCAAGCAGTTAATTCCATACAGTTTTTAAGGATTTAGCAAGACAATGGCCAATCGAGCACAACGCATTCAGGCACTCAAAGACGCCCTACAGAACCGGATTCTGGTCATCGACGGCGCGATGGGGAGCATGATTCAGTCCTATAAGCTCGAAGAAGCGGATTACCGCGGCGATCGCTTTGCCGATTTCCATCTCGATATCAAGGGTAACAACGATCTGCTCTCTATTACCCGGCCGGATGTTGTGAAAGACATCCATCAGGCCTATCTGGATTCCGGCGCGGATATTATCGGCACCAACACCTTTAACTCCACCCAGGTCGCCCAAGGCGACTACGAGATGCAGTTTATCGCCGAGGAGCTGAACCGGGCCGGGGCCAAAGTCGCTCGCGAAGCCGCTGACGCCCAGACCGCTGCGACGCCTGACAAACCGCGCTTTGTCGCCGGCATCCTCGGGCCAACACCGAAAACCGCCTCTATTTCACCGGATGTGAACGATCCGGGCGCACGCAATATCAACTTCGATCAGCTGGTGGAAGATTACTACGCAGCCACCAAGGCACTCGTGGAAAGCGATGTAGACTTGCTGTTGATTGAAACGATTTTCGATAGTCTGAATGCCAAGGCGGCTATCTACGCCATTCTCAAGTATTTCGAGGATAGCGGCGAAGAAATTCCGATCATGGTTTCCGTCACCTTCCCGGACGTCAGCGGCCGCACCCTGTCCGGGCAGACCCCAACCGCCTTCTGGAATACCATCGCCCACGCCAAACCACTGATCGTCGGCACAAACTGTGGTCGTCGCATTTCCGAGATCCGGCCCTTCTTTGAAGAGCTGGCGGACGTGGCCGAGTGCTATGTCAGCGGCCACTTCAATGCCGGCCTGCCCAACGAATTTGGTGAGTACGACGAAACCCCCGACGACATGGGTCGAGAGCTTCGGGAGCTGGGCGAGCGTGGCTACCTGAATCTGGTCGGCGGCTGCTGCGGTACCACCCCGGCCCACATTGAGAAAATCGCTGCCTCCGTTGCGGACGTAAAACCGCGCGAGATTCCGACAAGAGAAATCGCCTGTCGGTTAAGCGGACTGGAGCCTTTTACCATTACCCCGGATTCGCTCTTCGTCAACGTCGGCGAGCGCTGTAACGTCACCGGCTCGGCCAAATTCAAGCGCTTGATTCTGGAAGACGACTATGACACCGCGCTGGCAATTGCCCGGGAACAGGTCGAAAACGGCGCGCAGATAATCGACGTGAACATGGATGAAGGAATGCTCGATGCCGAAGCAGCCATCGTCAAGTTCCTGAACCTGATCGCCTCGGAGCCGGAAATCTCCAAAGTGCCCATCATGGTGGACTCCTCAAAGTGGGACGTCATCGAAGCCGGCCTGAAATGTATTCAGGGCAAGGCGGTGGTGAACTCCATTTCCATGAAGGAAGGCGAAGCCGAGTTCATCGAGAAGGCCCGTATCTGCCGCCGCTTTGGTGCCGCGGTTGTGGTCATGGCCTTTGACGAAGACGGCCAGGCGGACAATCTCGAGCGACGCAAGGAAATCTGCTCGAAATCCTACGACATTCTGGTCAACAAGGTCGGCTTTCCGCCCCAGGACATCATTTTTGACCCGAACATCTTCGCTGTCGCTACCGGTATTGATGAGCACAACAATTACGCCGTGGACTTCATCGAGGCGGTCAAATACATCAAGGCTGAGTTGCCGCACGCGCTGGTTTCGGGCGGCGTATCGAATGTGTCGTTCTCCTTTCGGGGCAACAACCCGGTGCGTGAAGCGATTCACTCGGTGTTTCTGTATCACGCCATCAAGGCCGGCATGGACATGGGCATCGTAAACGCAGGGCAACTGGCGGTTTACGACGATCTGCCCGAGGAGCTGCGCGAACTGGTTGAAGATGTAATTTTGAATCGGCGCGATGACGGCACTGAGCGCCTGCTGGAGGTTGCGGAAAAATACCGCGGCGACGGCACTACAGCCTCTAAGCAAGAAGACCTGAGCTGGCGCGAGCTGCCGGTATCCAAGCGCATCGAACACGCGCTGGTTAAAGGCATCACCACCTATATTGAAGAAGATGCAGAACTGGCCCGCCAGGAAGCCGCCAAACCCATCGACGTGATCGAAGGGCCATTGATGGATGGCATGAACGTGGTCGGCGATCTCTTTGGCGCCGGCAAGATGTTCCTGCCGCAGGTGGTGAAATCCGCGCGCGTCATGAAGCAGGCTGTGGCCTACCTACAGCCCTATATTGAGGCCGAAAAGGAAGAAGGCGCCAAGCCTAACGGCAAGATCCTGATGGCCACCGTCAAGGGTGACGTACACGATATCGGCAAGAATATTGTGGGCGTGGTGCTGCAGTGCAACAACTTTGAGGTCATCGATCTCGGGGTAATGGTTTCCTGCGACAAGATTCTCGATGCCGCCAAAAAGGAAAACGTCGATATTATCGGTCTGAGTGGATTGATTACCCCCTCACTGGACGAGATGGTGCATGTTGCCGCCGAAATGCAGCGCCTGGACTTCAACGTTCCGCTGATGATTGGCGGTGCCACCACCTCAAAAGCGCACACCGCGGTCAAGATTGAACCGAAGTACAAAAACGACGCTGTTATATATGTGCCGGATGCTTCGCGCAGCGTTGGTGTCGCGACCCAGCTGATCAGTGATACGCAGAAAACCGCGTTTGTGAAAGAGCGCAAGGATGAGTACGCCCGCATACGTGAACGTCGCGCCGGCAATGAGGCCAGAGGCCGCCGCCTGCCCTACCCCACAGTCGTGGAAAAGGGCTTCAAAACGGATTGGGACAACTATACCCCCCCTGAGCCGACGTTTACCGGCACCCGCACCTTTGACGACTACCCGCTGGATCAACTGCGGGAAACTATCGACTGGACGCCCTTCTTTATTACCTGGGGGCTGGCCGGAAAATACCCGAAGATCCTCGACGACGAAAAAGTCGGCGAAGCGGCGCGCAACCTGTTCAATGATGCCCAGGCTATGCTCGATCGCATTATTGACGAAAAACTGCTGAAAGCCTCCGGCGTTATCGGCTTCTGGCCGGCGGCCAGCGAAGGTGATGACATTGCCCTTTACGATGAGGACGGCGGAGAATTGGCCACCCTCCACCATCTGCGCCAGCAAACCGAAAAGCCGGACGACAAGCCCTATATGAGCCTGGCGGACTATGTCGCCCCCAAAAAGAGCGGCGTAAAGGATTATGTTGGCGGTTTTGTCGTAACGGCAGGCATTGGCGCGGAAGCGCTGTCAGCAGAGTACGAAGCCAAAAACGACGATTACAGCGCCATTATGGTCAAGGCGCTTGCCGACCGGCTGGCTGAGTCATTTGCTGAACATATGCACAAGCGGGTACGGACCGAGTTCTGGGCTTACGTGGACAGCGAAAACCTGAGCAACGAAGAGTTGATCAAGGAAAAGTATCAGGGCATTCGGCCAGCGCCGGGCTACCCTGCCTGTCCTGATCACACCGAAAAGCCAACGCTGTTCACAATACTGAATGCAGAAGCGGAAACCGGTGTCGCGCTGACTGAGCACTTTGCCATGACGCCAGCGGCGTCGGTGAGCGGGTTTTATTACTCTCACCCCGAGTCGCGTTATTTTGCGGTGGGCAAAATCGCCAAAGACCAGGTGGAGAGTATTGCCGAGCGCAAAGGTAAATCGTTTAAGGAAATGGAGCGCTGGCTGTCGCCGGTACTGGATTACGATCCCTAGACGCTCTTATCCCAACCCTCTCCCCGCCCGGAGAGGGTGTGGGGTGTGCAACCGGCACGCATAAAAAAAGCCTCTAGAGAGGCTTTTTTTATGTTGTGGCGATACTTACTTGGGCATGCTGGCCAGCCAGAAAGTAACAGTACCAACCACCAGCGCAATGATCGCGATGCTGGCAAAGGCATCGGCCAGGGCGTCTTGACGAGATTCTTCAGACATCGGTGTTTCCTCAGGCTAGTGTTAAATCCGGCGGCATTGTAGCGGATTCAGTCAAGCTGACCAAGTCGCAAGCGGCCCAATGATGACGCCCAGTCCTAAGCATATGAAAAACTGATCTTTCCCCTCGAGCCTGCATCTACGTACCATAGCGGCCACAGCAGTTAAGCGCCCCGTAAACTCGCGCTGACAAAGGGTTTTAGTGTAAAATTGCGCGCCCTCAAAGTCAGCTCCACAGGCATTTCAGGGGCTAACCAGGATTAAACCGGACCTAAATCGGAAGCACGATGTATATATACGATCAATTCGACCGACAGATTATCAATGAGCGGGTCGCCCAGTTTCGGGATCAGACCCAACGTTATCTGGCGGGTGAAATCACCGACGAGCAGTTCCTGCCACTGCGCCTGCAAAATGGCCTTTATATTCAGCGCCTGGCACCGATGCTCCGCATCTGCATACCCTACGGTACCCTGAATGCCAACCAGCTGCGCAAACTGGCCGACATTACCCGCAAGTATGACAAAGGCTACGCTCACTTCAGCACCCGCCAGAATATTCAGCTGAACTGGCCCAAGCTGGAAGAAGTTCCGGATATCCTCGCCGATCTGGCGACGGTGGAAATGCACGCCAACCAGACCAGCGGTAACTGTATTCGCAACTTTACCGCTGATCAGTTTTCCGGCGTGGCTCAGGACGAAGTTGAAGATGCCCGTCCCTGGTGTGAAATTTTGCGTCAATGGTCAACCTTCCACCCCGAATTTGCCTTTTTGCCGCGTAAATTCAAGATTGCCATTTGTGGCTCCAAGCGAGACCGCGCAGCCGTGGCCTTCCACGATATTGGCCTGGAAATCATCAAAGACAGCGCTGGCGAGACTGCGTTCAAGGTGTTTGTCGGCGGCGGCCTGGGCCGCACCCCGGTTATCGGCTCCTTGATCCACGATTGTCTGCCCAAACAGCATGTTATTTCGTACCTCGATGCTATCCTGCGGGTCTACAACCAGCTCG
>JBFHCW010000124.1:0-6768 GCA_041585035.1 Litorivivens sp. | reverse complement strand
GCTGATGGGAACCTGAAGGGCCAGCGACGTTACGTTTTTATCGGCGATGATGTTGGTTTCGCCATTGCGTGGGCCAAGTGGGTCGGTGGCGACCAGATCAAACACTTCGCCGAGGTTGACTGCAAAACCCTCACGGCGCTGACCGACAAATACCTTGCCAGTGTCGGCGCAGCCGGGAATGGTCACGTTGTAGATGTGATCATTGGCATAGCTGGCGTAGTCGCTGAAGGATTTCTTACCTATGTTGTCCAATGGTTTCAGGAAAGTAGAAGAACCGTTAGCACTGTTGGTGACGCTGCTGGTATTGCCGGAGCGGCGCTGGCCGTTGATGCGGGTCAGGGTGTAAGTCTGACGTGAAGTGACATTGCCGGTATCCGTGGCATTCGGTCCGATCCCGCCAATGTTTTTCAAGGGCACTGAGACCATCTCTCCGTTGACGGGCACCTGCAAGTCATTGATGACGTCGCTGAAGTCGAACTGGAAGGTGATGTCTTCGATGGCGTCACCGTCGTTGTCGATGTGAATCTCGTAAACGGCTTTCGTGTCCAGATCAAAATAGTTTGGGCCGCCGTAGGCATCCTGTAAGGGCTGATAGTTGGCAATAAACGTTACCGTCGCATCGCTCTCGCTGCCGTAGCTGCGAAACATGTAAAAATCGGTACCGTCGACTTTTGGCAGGTTGGTAATAAAGGGCGCTTCCCGGTGACTGGAAGCGTAGGCTGGATTGCCTGAAACGATGGCCAGGCTTAGCAGCGCAGCCGGAATTTTTATCAGTGTGTGCATGTGTATCTACCCCTGACGTGTGAATGTATTGATTGGACAGCCGTCTGTAGGTACAAGTACGTACAAGCAATCGCGCCCGATCAGGGGTAGTTAAAATAAATATTCACTTGTGATTGGGCAGAGGGATGTGTGTGGATAGGGCGGAAGGCCAGTGTATTAGGCTGGCCGGTCATTGCGCTGGTCGCACTAGCGGTGCGACGCCTTGCCGCTTATGTTAGCCCCTCTCCCCGAGGGAGAGGGTTAGGTGAAGATTCGTGTGAGCTTGCCGTGACAGCTTACCTAGAAACTGAATCGAACCCCGCTTTCAATATTCCGTCCCGCTTCTGGCGCAAAGTTTTTCAGCAGTGACGTATGACTGCGCACTTCTTCGTCCAGCAGGTTGCGGGCTTTCACAAACAGGGTCATTTCGCTCGTGCCGATGGAGAGGTGATAGTCGCCGGCAAGTTCCAGCAGGGTGTATCCATCGGTGGAGCTTTCATTGTCGGCGGTATTGTCCTGCTCGCGAACCTGAGTCAGACGCACGTGGGTAGACCAGTTGCCAGCGTGGTAGTGCAGGGCTGTGCCAAAGCGCTGCGCAGGGATACGCGGCACATCGCCATTGCCTTCCGTAAAGCGGGCGCGAACATAATCACTGAAGAACTCGGCACTCAGGTTTTTGTGGACTAAAGGTAGCGGCATGCCAACTTGAAATTCATAGCCGGTAAAGGTCGCATTGCGCTGCTGGAAGTTGGCAACATGAACCTCATCGATTTCGGCGCCGGTGTCCTGAAGGTAGGTGTAGTTCTGGATGTCGTTGTGATACACGCTGAACTCGGCGGTTACGGCGCCCAGGGTTTTGCGCAGGCCGATTTCAAGATTGTGCGACAGTTCCTTATCCAATTCCGGGTCACCAACTTCGATGCGTGCGGTGGCCGCGTGCTCGACCGCCTCGCTGAGGTTGGTGGCGCGCGCGCAGTTCTGGCTGTTGGAATACAACTCTTCAACGGTTGGCGCGCGCTCGGAGCGGTTGATCGCAAACAGGGCGTTGCTGTCGTCGCGGAAGTCCCACAATGCCGAGGCACTGGCGGAAAAGGTATTGCGCTCATCTTCGCAATTGCTGCCGACATCAATACGTTGCTGTTCGCCACGCAAACCGAACTCGTAAGTCCAGCGGTTAATGCTGAGTTCCTCTACCAGAAACAGGGCATGGTTCCGGATGTCCGCAGGCGGAATAAAGGCCTCCTCACCGACCGCGGAGAAATCCCGGTCGCCGAGCTGAAGGCCTATGGCGCCTTGCCACTGCCCCAGCTGCTTGTGTCGCACTACCAGCCGACCTTCGCTGGCCTTGTTTTTGAACACGGTGCCTACTTCAACGCCTTCATCAGATTCTTCCAGCTCCTTGTGCTGGTAATCGTTTTGGCTCAGGCGCAGATCGAGCGATTCGAAAAAGCCATCGAGCGCGTAGCCGGCCTTCAGGTCGATACGCTCCTGCTCCATGTCCAGTCGAATGTCGGCTTCTTCGTGGCCGTGCCCGCCGCCCCCTGAAGCGTCATGCTCTTCGTGAGCACCGGGAGGCAAACCGTAGTTATTATTGGCGCGATTAACTGACAGGCCCACAAAACCGCGCTCTGTGATCCAGGAGCCGCCAGCAGTCCAGGCATCCGAGCGTTTGTCACTGTTGCCGATGTAGCCGCGGGTATTGTCTTCCGGCAGTTCTTCGCCTGCTGCACGAAGTGCTGCCAGGTCGATGGCGGAGCCGGCAATATCGAGATTATTGCTTTCGCGGTAGAGACCATCCAAGTGCCAGGCAAACTGGCCCAGGCCTCCGTCCAGGCGAAACACGCTGCTGTTCTGATCATTGGCAGTAGCGTGGCGAACCTCGACCGCGCCGCTCATTTTTTTCGGCAGGGTGTCGGGAATGCGATTGTCTACCACATTGATAACGCCGCCGATCGCGCCATTTCCGTAAAGCAGGGTGGCGGGGCCGCGAATAACTTCAATGCGCTCGGCCAGCAGCGGTTCGGCCGCATAGCTGTGGTCGGGGCTGATATCAGCCGCGTCCAGGCTGCCGACGCCGTCCTGCAGTACGCGTACCCGGTTGCCGCCCTGACCGCGAATGATCGGGTTGCCGACGCCACTGCCAAAACTGGCACTGTGCACCCCAATTTCATTGCTCAAAGTTTCGCCGAGGCTGGCCGCAGCTTCCTGGCGCAGGGCTTCTCCACTCAACACACCTATCGGCAAAGCGGTGTCTGAAGCAGCCTTGCCCAGAGGGGCCGAGACGACAATTTCTTCAATATGCTGGTCGCCCGCCCACACCGGCAGGCTTGAAGCGATCAGGGTGACCGCCCACAGAGATCTGGTTTTCATAATGCTCTCTCACTGTCGCGCACACCGTGCACGCGCTGTTTAAACGACTGTTGGAATTATCGGGAGAGGGCGAGCCGTGGCGGTGCACGGGCAGAGAATGGGAGGGGGGTGGTCGGTATCGCGGTGTGATCAGCGGGTTCCGATTGTGTCCGGTAGCGCGTGACGTGAAGCTCGACGGGCTGGCCGTTAACCGCACCGGTTTGCGCTTGAATCTGCAGGCAGCTGTCACAGTCATTGTAATGCGCCAGTCCGTCCTGATGCGCGTGCAGCGCCGCTGCGTTGCCGGCAATCAGCAGTAAGCTGATCAGCAGCGCGAGAAGGGCGGGCTTGTAGGTGTTTCGCTTGGGCACGGTTTGGCCAACTGACGGATGCAGGAAATGCAATAATATAACATTTTGCTCCCGGCGCAAATGAAAGCGCAATGCCGGGCTGCGAAAGCCATGCTTGGCGGCAGCGGCTGATCGAAGGATGGGGTCTGTGTAACGCTTCAAAGTTGTTGGCAATACCCAACACTTGTCGGGCATTGCGGTAGCATAAAACGTAAAAAGTAGCGCGCCGCTGGTGCACTGGTAGTTTTTCGCAGCGACGGAGTAGCCCGCCCTGTAAACCTGTATGCGAATTCACGGCATACAGCAAAAGGAGGTTTTCATGCGTACTTTGAATTCAGCAGCACTGGTACTGGTTATGTCGATGGTGGCGGCGCCCGTCTTTGCCGTCGGTGGCCTTAATGGCTCAGGTTCCGGAGCTGCCTCGGGTGGCGTCAATCAAGACTCCATCGACGGTGCCCGCAATCAGGGTGGCAGCGATCCGCTGGCAGAAGAGCAGGATGAGCTGAAAAATGAAAAGCAGGAAGCTGAAAGTTCCATTGAGGACTCAGACCAGGCGGGCACCAGCCGCGATCGTCGTATGAAAGGTGATGGCAGCTTCTCGGCTGGCCAGGGTGGCGTAAGTGGTAGTGGCAGTGCCGATACCGAAGAAGCCGAGGAATAATTAACCCTCTCTCAGCCCCCGCCTTCGGGCGGGGTTTTCCTCCTGTTTTACGGACATTCACACGCTGCCTCTCTATATCGCCCGTCTCTCCCCTCAGCAAAAAATCTGTCACAAGCGATCAGTACTATAGGCGCTGAATTTCACATAGCGGGTAAACACTGTGCTGGCGCGAATGACACTGATTTCAATCGGCCTGTGGCTAGTCGGCTGTGCCCCCCAGCCGAGAACTGATCTCCCGCAAACAGCTTTGTATTGCGATACTTACCTTATCTATGAGATGTGCGTAAAAGATGTGGATCGCGATGGGCTGGTGGATTTGATGTACTTCGACGATACCCGGGAAATTTTCATGGTGTCGAAAAGCTATAAAGGTTATCGCGAAGCAGAGCTTAGTGATCACCGTTGTCTGCAGCTGATGGACCAGAAAATGCAAAGTATCAGCTCCCGGTTGCTTCGGACAACGGAAGACACCGGTTATCTGCAGCGTATGAAAATCCAGAACAGGCTGCTAATGGCTTACGCCAGCTATCTGCCCGTTATTAATCGATGTATGGGGCGGGGGGAGGTTGCTGCGAGCGGTGACAATGCAAGCAAAGCCGATCCCTTCGGCGAGGAGCCCTTTGGTGAAGAAGAGTTTTACTGACACGCAGCCGAACCGACTGACAAACGCCATACAACTGTAGTCTCACTGAAAGCAAACTGTCACAGCTTCACCCTACCGTTAACGCTTCTATCTAACGACAACAAGCGAGGGTGATCGCGGTATGAATTTCATTAAGTCGAGCTTTGCCTGCACGGCGGTGCTGGCAATGGGTATGGGACTTGCTGGTTGTAACGGTGACGATGGCAGCGCGGGTCCGCAGGGTCCTGCCGGTGAGGATGCAACAACAAGCCGCATATCGCTGTCGCTACTGGGTCGCTTCGAAACCAACCAGTTTGATGAATCCGCAGCGGAAATTGTTGATTTCGATCCTGCTACCAAGCGGGTTTTTGTGGTTAACGCGCAATCCGGCGCGGTTGATGTTCTGGATGCTACTCTGCCCGCGAATGCCACTCTGATCACCTCCCTGAATGTCGCCGCCGATGTGGCCGGGATGATTTCCGGGCTCTCGGCCTCCGATCTGGGTGCGGCCAACAGTGTGTCGGTGAATGGGAATCGCCTTGCGGTTGCGATTGAAGCCAATCCGAAACAGAACAACGGTTATATCGCATTTTACCGTACAGACGGCACATTTGTTTCCGCTGTCGAGGCCGGCGCATTACCTGACATGGTCCTCTTTACTCCCGATGGCAACAAAGTTCTGGTGGCCAACGAAGGCGAACCGAATGGTGATTATTCGAATGACCCCGACGGCAGCATCACCCTTGTGGATGTCTCTGGCGGGATTGCCGGTGTAAGCGCGGCTAATGTCACGCAGCTTTCGCTCGATGGCGCGCTGACCGGGCCGGTGCGGGTTTCGGCCAAGGCCGCAAGCCAGGCCGCAGATATGGAGCCGGAATACATCGTGGTAGCCGAAGATAGTCAGACCGCGTATGCCTTTCTGCAGGAAAACAATGCCGTTGCCGAGATTAACCTGAGCAATAACACGGTAACGCGTATTGTCGGTCTTGGCTTCAAGGACTACGCCATTCCCGGGAACGAGCTGGATGCCAGCAACAGGGATGGGTTGGTCAATATTCGCAACTGGCCGATATTCGGCGTCTACATGCCCGATGGTGCGGATGTCTACACCGTCAATGGTGTGAACTATCTGGTCACCGCCAATGAGGGTGATGGTCGCGAGTATCTGACGGATGCGACCGATGCCGTAGATTGCACCGCCCAGGGTGGTTTTGATTTCGACGATGGCGATTGCTTTCACTATCTGGATGAGATCCGGATCAAGGATATTAACGCCAGCACCGGTTTTACCGCAGAATTTCTGGCTCGCGTCCCCGCGGACTTCCAGGATGACGGGCAACTGGGTCGTCTTAAAGTGGTAACTGACCTGGGTACCACGGGTACCTGTACGTCAATTGCCGTTACTGGCCAGCCCGGTGCAGATTGTGCCTACGACGCTTTGTACGCTTTTGGTGGGCGTTCATTCACTATCTGGAATGCAGTCACAATGGAACCGGTATTTGATTCCGGTAATGCCTTTGAGGTTATCACCGCCAATCGCTATGGCCTGAATGGTTTCAATGCGAGCAATGATGATAACGAAGGCGATGATCGCTCAGACGACAAGGGGCCGGAACCCGAGGCGATTGAGATCGGGACAATCAATGGCACAACCTACGCTTTTATTGGCTTGGAACGCGTCGGTGGCGTCATGGTTTACGACATCAGTAATCCACAGGCTGCGACCTTTGTTCAGTACGTCAATACGCGCGACTTCACCATTGCGGACGTTGAGGCGAACGCCGATCAGGTGGGAGACCTTGGGCCGGAATCAATCAAGTTTGTCGGCGCCGGTGACAGTCCGACAGGCAAGCCCCTGCTTATTGTTGCCAACGAAGTGAGTGGCACTACGGCCTTTTTCGAGGTCAGCGTTATCCAATAATGAAAAATAATAAGTAGTTCGTTGAGGCCCGCTTTTGCGGGCTTTTTTATGACTGAACTGTTAAGGCGCGGGACGTCATTCGCTAGCTTGCGCTTTCCAATGC
>JBFHCW010000123.1:0-6784 GCA_041585035.1 Litorivivens sp. | reverse complement strand
GGTACCATATCTGCCCGGTTGCCAATCGGTGTAGGTACAATATAAAGCGCAGGCACCGCCATTGGCCTCTCCCAGTCAGATTTGCGCGCAGACTAACAGCGACTTGAAAGCAATGACAAGCATTTACCGAATTTCCGCCCTAGTGCTGATCGCGCTGCTGGCGGCCTGCTCCGGCACCCCGACGACACCAGGCCAATCCACCACACAGCCAAGGGAAATACCGCTCGACCCACAACTAAGCCCTCGCGAGCAGGTTAATCTCTGGCTCGAGCGAGCTGCAAACACGGACGAAATCCCCGAGAAGCAACACTACCAGCTCAAAGCGGCCGAACTCCTGCTGCGTGAACTGCAACTGCCCCTGGCGGAAGAGCTGCTGGACAATGTCGATGCCTCCGTCCTTCCCGCGGAGCTGCAGGTGCAGCATGCCTCACTTGCCGCGCGCATCCTGCGTAATCAGGGCAAGTTCCAGGAAGCCCTAGACCTTCTGAACGATCAAAAGCTGCAAGACATGATCTTGATGGCCGATCTGCCGCGCCAACTCCAGATCAGCCAGTTGCGGGCCTCGCTGTACGCCCTTGAAGGCAGACATCTTGAGGCGGCGCAGGAGCGTATCTATATTGACCCACTGCTTGCGCCCAGCCAGCAAGACATAAACCGGGAAGGCATCTGGAACTCCCTGTCCTACGTGTCGACACGACGATTGATTGAGAGCCACCAGAGTGCCACCAACAGAGACTTTCTCGGCTGGATAGAGCTGGCCTCCATCTCCAAGGATAATCAGGGCGATATCGATTCTCAGGTGCGTCAACTCAATGCCTGGCTGCAACGCTGGCCCAATCATCCCGCAGCCGCCAAGCTGCCCGGCGGTCTGGCGCAACTTGGCGAAATGGCGGCCGAAAAACCACAACGGGTTGCGATGATCCTGCCTTTTACCGGCAAACTGGCGCCACTGGGGAAAGCCATCCGCGATGGATTTATGGCGACTTATCATCAGACCCGCGCCCGCGGCAATCCCGCACCACAGGTTCGCACCTACGACTGCGCCGACAGCCAGCAGGTAGGCAACCTTTACCGGCAGGCAGTCGCCGATGGTGCACAACTGGTTATTGGCCCACTGCGCAAGGAAGCCGTGGAGACCCTGCTGGAACAGGTACCGGAATTCGAGGTGCCGGTGCTGGCGCTCAATCGCGCCAAGGGGGAGCAGTTTCCAGCCAATTTCTATCAATTCGCGCTGGCACCGGAAGACGAAGCCCGGCAAATTGCACAGATAGCAGCGAGCGAGGGCTATCAGCGCGCCATGGTGCTAATCCCCGAAGGCGACTGGGGCATGAACGTTGCCCGGGCCTTCTCAGAGCACTGGCGCCAGATGGATGGCCAGGTAGTCGCGCAAGCCACCTTTGAAGGCAAAGCCAACAACTACTCACAGATCATCAAAGATGCCATGCAACTGGACCGCAGCGAAAAGCGCGCTCAAAAACTGACCTGGCTGATAGGCAACAACATCGAGTTTCACCCCCGGCGACGCAGCGACATTGACTTTATCTTTCTTGTGGCGAGGCCCAGTGAAGCCTACGCGATCAAGCCCCTGCTCGCCTTTCACTATGCAGGCGATGTCCCTGTCTACGCGACCTCACACATTTACACCGGCATTCCCGCACCGGCCAAGAATCGCGATATTGATGGCGTAAAGTTTGTTGATTCTCCCTGGGCACTCACTGATCAAGCTCAGGAAAAAACACTGATTCTCAAAGAGCTGCCCCAAAGTCGACATTACCAGCGCATGTATGCTCTTGGCGTTGATGCCTACCGCCTCTACCCCCGTCTGCAGCAGATGTCTCGCCTGCTGGAAAGCCGCGTTTACGGTGAAAGCGGCAGCCTCAGCCTGAATGAAAAGGGCCAGATTGAACGGCAACTGCTACTCGCGGTATTTGAGGAGGGCCTGGCAAAGAATATTCCCCTGACCGACACCTCCCTGGATAAGGATATCCATGATCAGAAAACCACTCCGGCTGCCGACCCGGAAAACGAATCAGACACAGTTTGGGAATTACGTTGAGGAGCAAACCTGCCGCTGGCTTATCAGCAAGGGCGTTACCCTCTTAAAACGCAACTTTCGCTGCCGCGCGGGGGAAATCGACATTATCGGTCAGCATCAGGGCTCCATCGCGTTTATTGAAGTACGCTTTCGGCGCAGCAGTCAATACGGTGGCGCAGCGGCCAGTGTCGACACCAGAAAACAGCAGAAGCTGATACGAGCGGCCCAGTTCTATTTGTCCGGTCATAATGCAGCACACAATGCCGCGTGCCGCTTTGACGTGGTGGCAGTAACCGACAACAATGGCGAGCTGGAGTTTGACTGGCACCAGGCCGCTTTTTCACTAGACGATGTGACGCATGCTTTCTGATTACGTATCCGACATTTTTCACAGCCATATCGATGCCGCCATGCGCTGTATTGATGCCAACAGCAGCAACATTGCAGCCGCTTCGGAAGTCATGGTGGGCTGCATGCTCAGTGACGGCAAAATTCTGTGCTGTGGTGACGGCGCCAACGCCTTGATGCCTCATTTGCTGGCCGCCAACCTGCTGAACCGCTACCAGTACGAGCGCCCTTCCCTTCCCGCTATCAACCTCAGTGCCGACACGGTGGTCACAGGCGGCATCACCTGCGACAGCGCCTACGGCGACCTGTATTCCCGGCAGATACTCTCTCTGGGGCAGTCGGGCGACGTGGCCATCATCTACTACCAGGGCAACGTTTCCGCAGCCGTTGTCAAAACGGTGCAGGCCGCACACGAGCGTGAGATGACGGTCATTGCAGTGAGCAATGCCGACGGCAGTGAAACTAACGCACTGCTGACAGCCAATGACATCGAGATATCAATTCCGCATAATAACCGCGCCCGGGTCAGCGAGATGCAAATGGTCGTGACCAACTGCCTCTGTGAATTGATCGACATGCAACTGTTTGGAGCCAATGATTAACGTGCGCGCCTTTTTCGTTCTGATAATAGTTTCATTCATTGGCCTGAGTGGCTGCACCGCCATCGTCAGCGCGACCAGTGATGGTCCCATCAAGGAACACCCCGGCGAACGCACCCTTGGCGCCGCTATCGATGATCAAATCATAGAAACCAAGGCGCTGGTCAATATCCGGGCCGCGCACAAGGATCTGGACAACGCCAATGTCGATGCCGTCAGCTATAACGGCATTTTGCTGCTGATTGGACAGGTACCCTCAGAAAGTCTTCGCCAGCTGGCAGCCAAAACCGCCGCCAATATCAAGCGCGTACGACGGGTACACAATGAGCTTGCGGTGACCGGCAAAACCTCGCTGCTGGTGCGCAGTAACGACGCCTGGTTAAGCACCAAGGTCCGCAGCAAACTTGCCTTCAGCGACAAAATCGAGTCAGGGCGCATTAAGGTGGTCACGGAAAATGGCGTGGTCTATCTGATGGGCATCGTGAACACCCAGGAAGCCGACATTGCCGCCGATCTGGTGCGGCAAACCAACGGTGTACAGCGCGTGGTGCGGGTCTTCGAGTATATTTAGATTTTATACGGGGATATTACTTTACGACTTTGAGACTCGGGCGTTTCGGAGCATCGCCTGAATCGGGGCCTTCATCATCCGGAGACGGTGGCGGCACGTCATCATCCGGGTCGAACAGCATGCCCTGCCCGTTCTCCTTTGCGTAGATTGCCAGTACGGCGCCGACCGGCACCCAGATATCCTGAGACACGCCACCAAAGCGGCCACTGAAGCTCACAAAGTTGTTGTCGATATTAAGGCCGGCAACTGCCACGTCTGAAATATTCAGAACGATCTGTCCGTCCTGAACAAAGTCCTGCGGCACCACCACACCCTCACTGTCGGCATTCACCAGCAGATAGGGCGTGCACTGATTATCCAGTATCCACTGATAAATCGCCCGTAACATGTACGGGCGGCTGGAGGTCATCGGCATAACAAAAAGATAGCGGTCAAACCGCGGCAGAGGCGCTGGCCATTTCCCGCTCTTGCTCGGAAAGGCTTTCTTTAAAGGAGGGGCGCTCAAACAGTCGCTCCATGTAAGCCAGCAGCGGCTTGGATTGCTTGGTGTTGGGGATTTCAATACCCATCAGCGGCAGGCGCCACAAGATCGATGCCAGACAGCAATCCACCAGCGTGAACTCTTCGCTCATGAAGTAAGGCTTTTCACCAAACAGGGGCGAGATGGCGAGCAGGTTGTCTTTCAGTTCTTTGCGAGCCTTGTCCAGAGTTTTGGCTGGACCGCCGGCAAGGATCTGGTCAACCAGGGAACACCAATCGCGTTCGATGCGGTAAATGTACTGCCGGCTTTCACCACGCGCTACCGGATACACAGGCAGCAGCGGCGGATGCGGAAAGCGCTCGTCCAGATACTCCATCATCACCTTGGATTCATACAGCGCCAGATCCCGGTCAACCAGAGTCGGCAGGCTGTTGTAGGGGTTGATGTCGGCGATCTCCTGCGGCAGGTTATTCGGGTCAACGTGAATGACATCAACCGTTACCCCCTTTTCACACAGAACAATACGAACTCGATGGCTATAATGGCTGTTCGGGTCCGAAAAAAATGTCATGGTCGATCGCTTGGCGACAATCCCCATCTAGCTTTCCTCACAATATTCCAGCGGAACGGCTGCGGATGCAGCCGCTAAATCTGTTTAATGTACGTCTTTCCAATACTCGCGATTCAGCAAGTAGGCAAATACAAAGAACAGAGCAATAAAGAGTAACACATATATGCCCAGGTGCTTGCGCTCTGCCTGCATGGGCTCACCGACGTACTCCAGGAAATTAACCAGGTTGTACACGGCGGTGTCGTATTCTTCCGGGCTCATGGAACCGTCACGAACCAGGGTAAAACTGCCACAGGGGTTAAGTGCCTTACCGGCTTCATCAAAAAGAATATCCTCACCGGTCAGCTTGTCACGCAGCACACCACCGTTGGCGTCGCGAACCGGTCCCGGCGCACAGGTTTGCAGACCCTGCAGCTCCTCGAGTACGTGGGGCATACCGACATCTGGAAAGACGCGGTTGTTCACTCCGTAGGGCCGAGACTCATCCTGATAGAAATTGCGCAGGTAGGTATACAGCCACTGGGGATTGCGCGAACGCGCAACCAGCGTCAGGTCGGGCGGCGCAGCACCGAAAAACTGTTTGCCATCCGCCAACGTCATGGAAGGCTCCATAAGATCACCAATCAGGTGAGCGGAGCTGAACTTCAGGTTTTCTTCAAACAGATCAACCGGAATACCCAGGTCATCGGCCGTACGCTTGTAGCGCGCGTACTGCAGACCGTGACAACCCATGCAATAGTTCATGTAGAGTTGGGCACCGCTTTGCAGCGATGCCTTGTCAGTGATATCGAACTCCACATCATCGCAGGGAATAGTGCCGCAGTCGTAAGCGCTTTCCGCACCCACCGCCTTGATCGGAATAATGGCCAGGGCCATGATCAAGATGAAAGCACCCACACTGCGCCAGAAGCCCATACCGCCATTCATGGTCACGCGCTCGGGCACCGGCGAGGTCTTCTCAAGTCGGGTCCAGATCGGCATCGCCAGGAAGAACAGGAAGTAAATCACTGAACAAACCTGCGCCAGAATCGTGCGACCTTCGGTGGGCGCCTTGACGCCGAGGTAACCCAGAATGATGAAGGACGAGGCAAACAACACCAACGCCACCTTACTGAACATGCCCTTGTGGCGAATAGATTTCACCGGGCTGCGATCAAGCCAGGGCAGCACAAACAGAATGGCAACCGAGGCGGCAAAAGCGATGAAGCCCAGCAGCTTGTCAGGAACCGCGCGCAGCACTGAATAGAACGGCGTGAAGTACCAGACCGGAGCAATGTGCTCGGGCGTCTTCAGACTGTTGGCAATTTCAAAGTTGGCGTATTCAATGAAGAAACCGCCCATCTCCGGCATAAAGAAGATGATCGAGCAGAAGATGAACAGGAATACCGCAACCGCCTGCAGGTCGTGAACCGTGTAGTACGGGTGGAACGCAACGCCGTCGAGCGGCTTGCCGTTCTCATCCTTGTTCTTTTTGATCTCGACGCCATCCGGGTTGTTTGAACCCACTTCGTGCAATGCCAGCAAGTGCAGTACCACCAGGGCCAGCAAAACAATCGGCAGCGCAACAACGTGCAGGGCAAAGAACCGGTTCAGGGTAATCCCGGAAATCAGGTAGTCACCACGCACCCACTGCACGATATCGTCGCCCACCACGGGGATTGCACCAAACAGGGAGATAATTACCTGGGCACCCCAGTAGGACATCTGCCCCCAGGGCAGCACGTAACCCACGAAGGCTTCGGCCATCAGCACCACAAAGATGAGCATGCCGAACACCCAGACCAGTTCACGCGGCTTTTGATAAGAGCCGTAGAGCAGACCGCGGAACATATGCAGGTAAACCACCACAAAAAAGGCTGAGGCCCCGGTGGAATGCATGTAACGGATGATCCAGCCGAAGTCGACATCGCGCATGATGTATTCGACGGAACGGAAGGCATCTTCAGAGGAAGGGGTGTAGCTCATGGTGAGCCAGATACCGGTCAGCAGCTGGTTAACCAGCACCAACAACGATAGCACACCAAAGAAATACCAGAAATTGAAGTTTTTCGGCGCGTAGTACTGACCCATATGGGTGTTCCAGGCGCGCATGATCGGCAGGCGATCATCAACCCAGTCACGCAGACCAATAAGCATGTTAATCATTTACGCCGCCTCCTGATCTACGCCGATAACCAAT
>JBFHCW010000122.1:0-6803 GCA_041585035.1 Litorivivens sp. | reverse complement strand
GTTCTATGATTTCAATTTAAGCGGCAAACGTCCGGATGAAATTTATTCTGCCATTCCGCTGGTTGAAGCCGAAAACGAAATCTCCGGTCACCAGCTGACGTTGAGCTGGAGTGTCAGCGATGCGCTGGAGATCAAGTATATCGCGGCTCAACGCGAGCTTTACGACGCAACGCCAACGGTGCTGGCCACTGGTGCACGCAGTGATGGCTATCGGTTGGATAACGACCCGTTGCTGGGTTTCCCGATTGCACCAACGCCCGGTGCCGCAGCTATCTGTTCGCCGGTGTGTGTGGGGCGAAGTGTCTACTACGATGGTTTTACGCCCGATATCGATCAGGATCAGTTTTCTCATGAGCTGCAGTTTTCGGGCTCGTTGTTTGATGAGCGGGTAAGCTATATAGCGGGGCTTTACTATTTTGAAGAAGAAGCCCGCCAAAGCCCGGGTGAAATCGGCCACCTGCTGTCGGCTCCGCTGGGCAGCAATGAGAGTGGCGATAATACCGGTAACCGCATCGAGGTAATGACTCAGGCGCGGTATGACATTGAAAATTCGGCGCGTGCGGCCTTCGCCCAGATTGGTTGGCGTCCACCGGTACTCGAAGATCGCCTGAATCTCACCCTGGGTTTGCGGCACTCGGAAGACTCGCGCTATGCCAGAGCCTTCCGCCGCCAGATTACCTTCATTGTCATTCCGGGAGATGGTGACAATACCGACCGTGATATCAACGACTCTGCTACGCAATTGTCAGAGGCCTTCTACGACGCCGTTGGCGACCGCGATTTTGAAGACTTTTCCTATAGTGCGATTGCCGAGTTTGAGCTAACGGACGCGATAAACCTGTATCTCAAGCGCAATGAGGCCTACAAAAGCGGTGGCTTTAATACGCGAGAGCAAATTACCGCCGCCGGCGCGCAGCGCTTTGTTGATGGCTTTGATCCGGAAAAAGTGATCGCCTATGAGTTGGGCCTGAAGTCACGTCTTTTTGAAAATCGCGTGCAGTTCAATGCCACAGTCTTCCAGCAGGAATTCGAGGATCAGCAGCTCAACTTTTCAGTGCCAAACTCGGTCAGCGACACCACCGTAGCCAATGCCGGTGAGTCGACCCTGAAAGGGTTTGAGATGGATACCACCTGGCTGGCCACTGAAAACCTGATTCTGGTGCTTAATTACGCCTACCTGGATGCCTCCATCGAGCCGAGCCGCAACCCCCTGTCAGGCGAAATTGAGGACGGCTTTGTGTTTGATTCGGCACCGCGCCACGCCTATACCGCAGCGGTAGACTGGACGCTCTGGACCGGTGGTTACGGCCAGCGCCTTGGCCTTAATGCGACTTACTCCTTTACGGATGAGCGCAACGGCGGTGCCTTGGCGGAAACGTCTGGTTTTGATCAGGACGGTCAGGATGACTTTGCGGTATTAAACGCCCGTCTGGGACTCTACGATCTGGAGCTGTTCGATGGCATGCTGGATATGGCCGTGTGGAGTAAGAACCTGCTGGACGAAGAATACAGCATCAATAATGTACACAACCTGCCGCAGGCTGGTCGCTCGGTGATGTTTGGTGAGCCCCGCAGTTATGGGCTGGATCTGATTTATCGCTGGGGGTATTAAGGCTCTGCTTGAGGGAAAACGGCCGCAAAAGCGGCCGTTTTTTTTATGGGGCTGTAGTGCGTGCGTGTTAGCTCATTGTGCTGAAAATTTTGGGGATATTGGGCTGGTTATTACTGCTGCCCATACCGCCGTCGATCACGATTTCTGTGCCGGTGATGTAACTGGCCGCCGGTGATAACAGGAAAACAATAAGGTTTGCCACTTCTTCAGCCTTGCCGCCGCGCCCCAGGGCGATAGCGTTTAGCCAGTCCGACTTGATGGCTTCGATTGAGCCGGGAATAGCCGTCAGCGGTGTTTCGATAAAACCGGGGCAAACCGCTGTCGCCCGAATGTTTTCCGGGCCGTGGTCGAGGGCCAGAGTGCGGGAGTAATTGATGACAGCGGCCTTGGCGGCGTTGTAGGCGGCAAATCCGTGATCGCCGCGAACGCCGCTGAGTGAGGCCACGTTAACGATGCTACCGCCGCCACGCTGCCTCAGGTGTGGAATCACGGCCCGGCAGGCGTAGAACACGCCGTGCAGGTCGATGTCGATGACTTTGTGCCATTCTTCCAGCGGCATATCAGTGGTGGTGCCCAGACTGCCGAGACCTGCGCTGTTCACTGCGCCATCGAGGCCGCCAAAAGTGGTGGCGCCCAGTTCGCAGGCGGCAATAAGCTGATCAAGGTCGGTAACGTCGGTCGGGTGAAAACGCAATTGATCCGGGTATTGGGTGACCAGCGCCTGGCCCGCGTCTTCGTTGATGTCGGCGATGACGGCCTGGCCGCCGTGCTCGGCGAGGTAGCGCACCGTGGCCTCGCCGATACCTGAGGCACCGCCGGTCACAAGATAGGCCTTTCCGGAAAAGTCGATTTGCATGCTGAAAGCTCTTGTTGATTATTGTGGGCTGCAGCGAGCGCTGAGGCTGAGGGCTGCCGTAGGAAAGGGCCAAACTTAGAGAGCGCAGGGGCTCAAGTCAATCCGCTGAAGGTTACAGGCTGTCCAGATAGCCGCACAATCCGTGTGGCGGGGGAGTGGCGGCGACAAGGCGTCGCCGCCACTGTGAGTTCAGGTGTTTTTCAGCCAGTGGCGCACGGTAGCCAGTTTGACGCAGGTGACAAATACCTCGGTCGCCGCTTCTATTTCGGCAACGGACGGCACGCTGGGGGCGATGCGGATATTTTTGTTGTCCGGATCTTTGCCATAGGGGTAGGTGGCGCCGGCGGGTGTCAGCTTCACGCCCGCGTCAGCGGCCATGGCAACAACCTCGGTGGCGAGGCCGGGCAGGGTATCAAAGGAGATGAAGTAGCCGCCCTGTGGGGTAATCCACTGGCCCGCACCGGTATCTGCGAGCCCTTCTTCGAGGCCTTTCAATACGGCGTCGAAACGGGGCTTGAGCAGTTCCGCGTGGCGTTTCATGTGTGCGGTCAGTTGTTCGTAGGTCTGGAAAAATTCTACGTGACGCAACTGGTTGATTTTGTCGGGGCCGATCTGGGTCATACCCAGCAGTTTGCTGAAGTTGCCCAGGTTGCGCTCGGACATACCGAGGAAGGCCACGCCAGCACCGGCAAAGGTGACTTTAGAGGTGGAGCCGAAGATATAGACGCTGTCTTCGGTGCCAGCCTTGCGGCAGGCATCCATGATGTTGGCCAGTTGCGGGGCATTCTCGTCGATAAAATGCAGCGCGTAGGCGTTATCCCAGAAAATACGGAAGTTTTCCCCGGCGATTTTGCCGAGCTGGGCAAAGCGTTCGACCACGGCGTCGCTATAGACATGGCCTGTGGGGTTGCTGAAGCGGGGAACGCACCAGATACCCTTGATGAGAGGGTCTGCTTTTACCAGACGCTCGATTTCGTCCATATCCGGGCCGTCGTCCAACAGGGGCACGGGGATCAATTCAATGCCGAGTGTCTCTGACACGCTGAAATGGCGGTCGTAACCCGGCACCGGGGCCAACATCTTGATCTGGCCTTGGTGCATCCAGGCAGAATCTGCGCCGTCGACGCCCAGATGCATGGCGAAGTGGGCGGCGAAGTACATCAAGGTCAGGCTGCTGTTGCCCCCGACCAGGGTTTCTTCGGGCTTAACGCCGATGACCTTGGAAAAGAGCTCCCGAGCTTCGGGTATGCCCAGCAGGCCGCCATAGTTGCGCAGGCTGGCGTCCGCCAGCGCTTTGTCACTGATATCGCCGAGTAACCCGTTGGACAGATTCAGTTGCTCTGTGCTGGGTTTACCCCGGGTCAGGTCCAGATTGAGGCCGCGCTGTTTGATGGCATCAAACTGCTCGCTAAGCTGGGCTTCGAGATCGCGTAGTTCTTCAGCATTCATTTTGGCGTGCAAGACAATTCCCCTTCCGCAAAAGATCAGTGACGCTAGCCGGTTTTCGGCGGGCAATTATACGCACTTCGCGGGGAGAAAAATATGAATATGGGCACGTCAGTGGAGTGTGGATTGGGCTGAGCGCTTTAGAGGCTGCTGGATGCGCTTGCGCAATTGGCGCAGGCTGGAGATGAGTTCTATACCCTTGTCGCGGTTGAAATCGATCACTTTCAGGCCGTTGAGCAGATCCCGTTCGATCTGCTGACCCAAGAACTCGGTGTTGGTATGCAGCAGCTTTTCGTCGTCGCAGTGAAGGTACCAGAGAATATCGTCGACTAGCGATAAGGCTTGCTGGGTGGCAATACCGTCCTTCCCGCATTCGACCCAGGTTTCGGCGATGACCCGATTCCACAGAGAAAAGATGAGTTTGTAGAGCAGGGGCGGTACTTCGCCGGCATTGTTTAGCTTCTCTTCGAGCAGGACGTTGACCTGTTCGATGGGGTTGGCGGTTTTGACGGGCTGAAGCGGGGGGCTAGCCTGGGCCTTTTGGTCGTTATCGACCCGCTGCATTTGGTAGGTCAGATAATCTTTAAGTTCCTGTTGCAGCGCCTTCATCAGTCCGCGATTGCCGCGATAGGTATTGTCGGCGGCAATGCCGGTATCGATAGCCGGTTGAATGTAAAGCAGTAACTGTTTTCGCTGCTCGGGTGTGCTCTCGATCCATTGAGCGACAGTCGCCGTTACCTGATGGAGCAGCTGTTTGGCGGGATGTAGCGCCTGCATGAACAGACTGCGGTCGCTCAGCGCCACACTGTCGACAATAGGGCGTATTCGCTCTGACAGTTTGCGCAGTGAGCGCGGCACATTGTTCAGACTGTTAAAGGGGTGGAATAGCTTGTCGACTTCTGCGAGCAGCTCGTCGTCGGTGTATATCTTGTGCTCCAGCTCATCGTGTGGATGAAGCCAGCGATCTCGTAACTGGCGGGCTGACTGGCTCAGGGCGTCGAGGTCGTCCAGGCGCGCGTTGAGTTCTTCCAGCCGCATTTTCGTCATGGCGCGGGTAGATGCGTCAATGGCGGGGTTGCGCAGCTTTGTTTCCAGATGTTGAATCCAGGCTTCTATATTGGCGCGACGATCAATATTCGAAGCGTCCGGAGAGTCCACCAGGTTGTTCAAGGCGCCGTAAAGTGAGTCCAGTTGGCTGTTGAACTCGGTTTCGAAAGCGGCGCGGGCGATTTGACGAACCGGCTGCGCCGGGTCGATCAGGTTGAACGCTCTTTGAAATAGGGTGCTGAGGACTTCCGGTCGTAATACAAGACAGAAGGCGTAAAGCTCATCATTCGCGCTGGTCGCGCTCAGCAAGAGCTTGAAATGGGGTGTCGATCGCTGGGTGGGAATAACGCTAACGGAGGCGTCTTCGCCAAACAGGGCTTTGCTTAAAAGCTGCTGAAAATAGCTGGCGACTTTCGTGCTATGTGTGTCGAGGTATTTGTGATGCTTGAAGAAAAGCAAGGCGGCCTCGCGATTGCCGTCACTCATGGCTTTATCGAGAAGCTTTTGTGATAGGGCGTTAACGCACTGCGAGATGTGACTCTCCACCCACTCAGCCACTTGCAGGTGAAAAGACTCTAGCGATGCATGCCCCTCAGCAGATTGCATAGCCCGGTCTCCGGCTTTGGTGTTGCGCTTCTTGTGGGCGAAGCAATAACAATTTATTACCGCATTGAATTGATCATACTTTGATCAGATTAAGGAAGTAAAGGAAAAAATGTTCGGATCTGGCTGTGTTTTGTTCCGAAATGTGACGTAATGCGTGCAAGTTGTCAGGGAGCTTCCGCAAGTAAAATAGCGCGGGTAGGGGCAGGGTAGCCCTCGATCGTTAGCTCAGGAGATTCCGGATCGAGAAATTGCGCCAGTGAATGGAACTGCATCCAGTCGGTGCGGCGCTGCTCGTCGGTAGTGGTGCGAGTGATATCCACGGTGCGCACATTGCGAAATCCGGTTTTGCGCAGCCAGAGCTCCAGCAAGTCGGTACTCGGTAAAAACCAGACATTGCCCATGCGGCTGTAACGGCCTTCCGGTACCAGGCAGTCGTTCGGTCCCCCTTCGGTGATCAGCGTTTCCAATACCAGCTCGCCGCCCGGCTTGAGGGCGTCGCGCAATTGCAGCAGGTGATCGATCGGGGAGCGTCGGTGGTAGAGGATGCCCATCGAAAACACGGTGTCGAAGGCTCTGAGGCCCGACGGCAGGTGCTCGATGCCGAGCGGCAGCACGCCAACGCGCTGATCCTGAATGAAATGCTGCAGCGCCTGAAACTGCACAATGAACAGCGGAGTGGGGTCGATACCCACAACCAGCTCAGCCCCGGCGCCGCGCATGCGCCAGCAATGGTAGCCACTGCCGCAGCCCACATCGAGCACGGTGCGTCCGTCCAGTGGGGTAATGTGCGGCGCCAGACGCTGCCATTTCCAGTCCGACCGCCATTCGGTGTCGATAAAGGTGTCAAACACCTGATAGGGGCCTTTGCGCCAGGGATGCAGGCCGCGCAGCGCTTGTTCAATCTGGTGTTGCTGTTCGTCTGTAGCTTGGCCCTGCACGGTGACAGTGTCTTTATCCAGATCAACAGACCCGGCTTCTATGCAGGGAAGCGCGGTGAGGCTTTCCAGCCAGCGGGGCAAATCGCCATAACGGCTGATACTTAAACCGGCCTCGAGATCTGCCCCAATGCTCTCCAGCCAGGGTTCGAGAGGGGTATTGCGAAAGCGCTGAAGAAACGGCTCGAAATTCACTTGATGGCCACGAATGATGCAAAGTTAAAGCACTGGAACCAGACGTCGACACTGCCAAAGCCCGCGTCTGAGATGCGCTGTTCATGGGCGTCGATCGTTTCAGGCT
>JBFHCW010000121.1:0-6810 GCA_041585035.1 Litorivivens sp. | reverse complement strand
CCGCTTGAGTATGAGTTGCAACCCGGACACCTCGCTGGAGCTGCGTCAACGCCTGCGGGATTCCGGGCGCAAGTTTCTCAGCGTGGCCGTGGTAAATGACGAGCTGCCGTATATGTGCGGCGATGCTGAAGTCAGTCCGGCATTCTACGATGTGCTGGTGCGCGGCGACGTGCACAGCCATCGCCTGTTCAGTATCCCCAAGCTGCAGCCTGTTGGCGCGGTCGATGCGTTGATCGGACTGCACGCCAGTGCGCTGGTGGCCGACGGCGGCACCCTGCAGATTGGCATTGGCAGTATGGGTGATGCCGTTGCCCACGCCCTTTGTCTGCGGCACAAAGACAATGCGCGCTACAAACAGGCCCTTATCCGATCTGGCATTCTTACGCCCGACAAGCGCGACATGCTCAAGACCATAGGTGGTTCGGCGCCCTTTGACGAGGGCCTGTATGGCGCTACCGAAATGCTGGTGGAAGGCTTTCTGCATTTGCAAGAGGCCGGTGTGCTTAAGCGTGAGGTCTACGACTTCTGGGCGCTGCAACAACTGATCAATGCGGGGCGTTGCAACCCGAAGCAGCTCGATGCCGAGGTGCTTAATGGATTATCCGATCTGGGCGTGAGGGAGATACGCGGCAAGGATTTTGCGGTGCTGCAATATCACGGCTTGTTCAATAGTCAGTGCAGTTATCGCGACGGCTATATCACCGCGCCGGACGGTAGCAGTGTGCCAGCCAACGTAGCCAATCCCCATTCACGTCGGGTGATGGCGGCCCAATGTCTGGGGACTGCGCTGGTCAATGGCCGCTTGTTGCACGGGGGCTTCTTCCTAGGCAGCGCCGATTTTTACGAACGCCTGCGCACCCTTCCCGAAGAACTGCGCAAAAAAATCGACATGACCAGTGTCGAAAAAATCAATCAGTTGGATTTTAATCCGAGACTCTACCGCGCACAGCGGATCAAAGCGCGCTTTATTAACACTGGGCTCAAGGTCACGCTGAACGGCGCCGTCGTGTCGGATACGCTGCAGACCGGGCAGGTGCTCTCGGGGGTTGGTGGTCAGTTCAATTTTGTCAGCATGGCACACCACCTTTTGACCGGGCGTTCCGTCATCATGATCCGGGCCGTGCGCGAAGGTGAGGTGCATGCCGAGTCTAATATCGTCTGGGAATACGGAGCCTGCACGATTCCGCGGCATTTGCGCGATCTGGTGGTCACTGAATACGGGATTGCCGATCTGCGCGGCAAGTCCGATGGTGAAGTGATCAAAGCGCTGCTGAACATAGCCGATTCACGGTTTCAGCCAAATCTGCTGGCGCGGGCGATCGCCTCCGGGAAAGTAGAGCCCCACTACACGATTCCGCCTCAGTATCGGGAAAACACACCGGCGCGCATTGCACAAATAGCCACGGAGCTGCGTCAGGCTGAGGTCTTGTCTGCCTATCCCTTTGGCACGGACTTTAGCGAGGAGGAGCTTGTTGTCGCGCAAACCCTTAAAGGCTTGCAGGTCAGCAAACCCCGACTGTTATTCGATATAGTCAGGCCGTTAGGCAAGCTGTCGCCGAGTGTACTTTACTGGCTGGAGACTTTGGGCGTGGCGGGTGCCCGCTCTTTGAAACAGCGAGTCCTGGAACGGGTTTTGGCGCAGGCCCTCAAGCGCGCGCTCGACGATTCTGCCTAGCCCCTAGGTCAGTGTCGAAATTTCTCATGCGGTCGTGAGCCGGTTCACGCTTTTGTGGGTGAACTTTGTGACTCCCGTCAGAACAGAAGCGACCGTCCCCCCTAAAATCTCAAGTGCTGCGCGCAAGCGCACGCGCACGATAACAATTTAAATGAAACCTGCCAAAAACGGATTGCGATCCGTTCGGAGCCCTTCATGAAAAAAATGCTGTTTCCACTTTTTGGCGCTTTGCTGCTTGCGGGCTGCCAGTCCGGTTCGGGCAGTGATGCCAATGCCGTTGTCCTTGAATCACAATCAGCGGCCGAGTCGGCCACCACTCAGGTTGCCCAGATTGGCGAGGCCGTTAGCGGCCGCTATATCGTCGTGCTGAACAAACTGGATGTGTTGGGTCTGGCCGATTTGACCAGCCAGATCAATGCGCTGGCTGCAAACTATGGCTTTAGCGTTGACCGGATCTATGAGCACGCCCTGACGGGCTTTGTTGCCGAAATGTCGGCAGAAGTGGCCTCGGTGCTGGCTCAGAGTCCGCTCGTGGATTATATCGAGCCAGATCGTATTGTCGGCGCTACGACGGTACAGGCGAATGCCACCTGGGGGCTGGATCGAGTCGATCAGGCGGCGCTGCCGCTGGATGGTAACTACAGCTATTCTGCCGACGGTAACGGTGTGCATGCCTATATTATCGATACCGGTATTCGCGCGACTCACAACGAATTTTCAGGTCGCATGGGCAATGGGTACAACACCGTTGGTGCGGGTGGATTTCTCGGTTTTGGCGGTGGCTCGGCCGACCCGGATGATACCAACGACTGTAATGGACACGGCACCCACGTTGCGGGAACGGTCGGTGGCACGCTCTACGGGATTGCGAAAAGCGTGACGCTGCACCCGGTTCGCGTGCTCGATTGCAACGGCAGTGGGCTGAACTCCGGTGTGATTGCCGGTGTGGACTGGGTAATGGCGAATCATCAGAAGCCGGCGGTAGCCAATATGAGCCTCGGCGGCGGCAACAGCACTGCGCTGGACGACGCCGTGCGAGCAGCCATCAACGCCGGTGTGACCTTTGTAGTTGCTGCGGGTAACGATAATACAGACGCCTGCAGTGGATCACCTAACCGTGTGGCGGAAGCGCTGACAGTAGGCTCTACCACTTCCAGTGATGCCCGCTCCTCGTTTTCCAACAAAGGCAGCTGCGTTGATGTGTTTGCGCCGGGCTCGAGCATTCGCTCGGCTGGAATCAGCAATGACAACAGTTCGGCAACCATGAGTGGTACGTCGATGGCAGCGCCGCACGTTGCCGGTATCGCTGCGCTTTACCTGAATACCCAGCCTGGGGCGCAGCCCGGTGAGGTCTTTACCGCGGTTCTTAATGCCGGCACCGCAGGAAAACTGAGCAGCCTGGGTACGGGTTCACCCAATCTGCTGGCTCAGAATAGTGTTGCCGGTGAAGGCGTGGACTTGCCGCCAGTGGCGCGAATGAGCGTGGACTGCACAGAGCTGGTTTGCCAGTTTGATGCCTCTGCCAGCTCCGACGACAACGGTGTGTCGTCTTACGTTTGGGATTTCGGTGACGGCGCCAGCAGTGTGTCAGCCCTGACCTCGCATACCTATTCCGTTGCTGGTAGCTATACCGTTACCTTGCAGGTGCATGACGCCGCCGGGCAGAGTGATACCCAGGTGCAGACGGTTGCCGTGGCTGAAGCCAGTGCCGGACCCTGCACCAACTGTACGTATCAGGGTGGTAGTCTGAGTAACGGCGAGGTGGTTTATATTCCCGCCCAAGGCTTTAGCAGTAATGGCGGACGTTTTCAGGCCTGGCTGGAAGGTCCGGCGAATGCTGACTTTGATATCCGACTTGAGCGTTACAGTTGCTCACTGTTCTGCAGCTGGAGCAGTGTTGCCCGCTCGGAGAGCAACAGCAGCAGCGAGCAGATTGACTATAATGGCGGCTCGGGTAATTACCGCTGGCGCGTCAGCAGCTACAGCGGTTCCGGCGCTTTTGACTTCTGGTACAGCAATCCCTAGGCGATGGTGTCATCGTCTCTGACGAAAGGGTGGGGCCGAGAGGCCTCACCCTTTCGTGTCATTGCAAGGCAGTCAAAGTCCTTATAGTGTCCACTCAGTGATAACAACAAATCAAAGCAAGAGAGGGCAGTGCGATGGGGAATGCGTATAAGGCGCAAGAAGCCAGTTTTCAATCCGGAAAGTATGTTCTGGCCGGCGATCGGGAAGGTTGGTTGAGCCTGTTTGCCGATGACGCGGTGGTGCAGGATCCGGTGGGAGAGTCACCGCTTGACCCCAGTGGTCAGGGGCATCGCGGCAAGGACGCTATTGCGGCCTTTTACGATATGGTGATCGGCCCCGGCGATATGCAAAAGTTTGAAATCACCGGCTCTCACCCTGCCGGCGACGAATGTGCCAATGTCGTCGAGATACGCAATGTGCTTGGAGATACTGTGGTCGAAATGCAAATGGTGGTGGTGTACACCGCGAATGATGCAGGCAAGCTGACCTCACTGAAAGCCTACTGGGACTTCAATAAAACCATGGCTTGAGTTTGATGAGAAGAGGGGCGCGCCCCTCTTTCAACTACTCTCTCCCTATCCGGCGTTGCCGGGCATAACGGAAAAAGCCTGCGGCTTCTTCCCGCTGGATCATTTCGGCTTGTTCTCCGAATACGCTTTTCTGAAGAGCCTCGAGTTCCCGTTGCTGACGATTGCCGTCATAGCGGGCAACGATTTGTTCGCGCTGCTGCATGTAGTTCTGTCCCGCTGACCAGGTCTGGTCGCGCTGGGTGTCCAGTTTTTCCCAGCGATCCAGCGCCGCCTCATCCATGCCCAGGGTCTGACGGATAGCGCGCATCTCACTGCGACGCTCGTTGGCCGGCATGGCGTTCAAGCTGGTCTGTACAGACGGGATTTCAACAAATTTGTTGAGCAGCTCAGTCTGTCGACTCTTGATGAAGTCGTCGGCGTGTTGGCCATAGTTTTGTTCTATGGCAGTGACCAGAGTGGTGAGTTTTTCCTGCACACTGCTGTCTGTGTGGTCGTCCAGCGACAAGAGTGTGTCGGAAATTTTCTGATTGCGTATTTCCGCAGCCCAGATGACCTCGGCATCGTCACCAAAAGCGGCGTATCGTTTGTCCCAAAGTGCAGCCCGGCGCTCGCCGGCGGGCATTGCCTGCAACTGCTTCCTGTCGGCGAGCAGCCATTCGTTGTAGCGCTCCAGTGCGTCAAATTTATTTTGCAGCTCCGTTGCCAGATCGGGAAAGCTGGCATTGAGCAGCGCAGCGACGCGGCTGCGCCAGTCGTCGGGATAGTGTTGACGCAGGTAGGATATCAGTTGCTCCAGAAAGCGAATCTGGGCGTGCTGAATGTGGATATGAGGGGCGAACCGGCCCTGCATATCGGCGATAAAAAAGGCATCTCGCTCTTCATCGCTGCTCCACTGCGGCTGATTTTCAGATGCAGCTTTCGTTTCGGCGCCGGGGCTGGTTGTAGCCTCGGTTGCGACCGGACTTGTCTGAGCGAGTACGGTTTGTTGCCTGGCGTTGCTGTCAGGCCAGAGTAAAAACGCCAGTGCAGCAACTGCTGCACTGGCTCCCAGAACGATTGGGAAATGCTTTGCCATAATTCCTCCGCTTAGAAGCCGTTGTCGGCAATAAAGTCGGTGATGGCTGCGTAAAACTCCATTTCGTCAAAGGTATCGGGGGGGACGCCGATGATATCCAGGTGATCCTGATTGATTTTCCAGGCGTGAGAGGTCATCTGGGTGGCATCCGGTGCATTCAGGTCGGCAACGTAGCCTGTGTTGGTCTGGGTCCAGACATAGTCCAGACAGCCGTAACACTCCCAGTACTCGAGGCGGTAACCCATTTGCTGTGAGTTGATGCCGACCAAACCGTCGTCGTCATTGTCGGAGGCATTGCCGTCGCCGGTACCGAGCGCTCCGTCGCCATTGGCGTCGTAGCTGGCATAACCGTCACCGTCGATCTCGGTCCACAATTCCTTGAGCAGGTAGAGGGCGGGATTCATGTTGCCGTTATCCTGTCCGGTCAAAAAGCTGCGACTGCGCTCGATATTGGCCGTGCCGGCAGGGTAAGCCTGATTAAAGGCATAGGTGCCGGTGGTGACTCCGTCGTTGGGGTCAAAGTCGTGATTAACCAGCTGTTTAAGCGCTGCGATCGCATCGTTGCCGCCACCGTAAATCACGTTGCCAAAGTACTCGGCCAGCGTTTCCAGAATGCTGGTGACGCCGGGCTGCATATTCAGCACATATTGGGCGATGGGAGAGCCCCGGTGAGGTGAGGAAATACTGATGCCGTATTTGACGACGCGGTAGCCGCGGTTGTCGTTGAGCAGCTTGGCCGCCTTGCGCAGATCAAGCCCGCCCTGAGAGTGGCCAATCACGTTCACGTAGCTGTGGCCGGAGGTAGCCAGGTAATTCTGGATATCCTGATACAACTCGTAGCCGCGCTGCTCGGAACTGGCAAAGGGCGTGACCGAGGCGACAAAGGATTCCTGGCCTGAATTGATGTCGTGGTTACAGTAATACTCGCCCCACTGGCAGGTATCGAGTACATAGACGCCGTAATCGTCGCCCCAGTAGTCGTAACCCAGAACATCGTCAAAGCCGCCCATGCCGTGGGCGAATACAATGGGGTAAGTGGTTTTATTTGCATCTCTTGCGAGAGCGGGGGTGGTGAGCAAACTGCAGGTCACCATCAGGGCTGTTGCCAGCCTGATTCGCATATTCATACGATTCTCCTTGGTCTTTATTGCTTTTTATAGTGGCCGCTAGGCCGGAGCGTGTATGACAAACTGCGTCAAATGAGTGTTAACTGCCTGTTTTTGTCTCCTTGGTTGGGGAAAGAAAACGCCGGCGCAGGGCCGGCGCTATTTGAAATTACTTCACCAGTTCTCGGCCGATGATAAGCTTCATGATCTCGTTAGTGCCGCCGTAGATTCGCTGTACCCGGGCATCGGCCCAGGCGCGCGCGACTGGGTATTCCCACATGTAACCATAGCCACCGTGCAGCTGCAGGCACTCGTCCATGACCTTGCCTTGCAGGTCTGTGGTCAGCATTTTGGCTTTGGCCGCGGTCACCGCATCCAGCTTTTCTTCGATATGCAGCT
>JBFHCW010000120.1:0-6863 GCA_041585035.1 Litorivivens sp. | reverse complement strand
GCTTTCTCTGTGGCGGGCTGCCGAGGGTGGGGCTGTGTGATAAGCTTGCAGGCTTGATTTGACAGGTTTTTGAATGATGTTGAAGTGCGCGATTGTGCCGGTGACGGCCTATCAACAGAACTGCAGTATTCTGGTGTGTGAAACCACAGGCAAGGCAGCTGTGGTTGATCCCGGCGGTGATCTCGAACGTATCAAGGCCGGGCTGGAAGAGCTTGGTGGTAGCCTGGAAAAGGTGTTGCTGACGCACGGTCATATGGATCACTGCGCGGCAGCCGATGACATGCGCAAGGAGTTTGGGGTTCCCATTATCGGTCCGCAGAGAGAAGACAGCTTCTGGATCGACAAGCTGCCGGAATGGTGCCAGATGTCCGGGTTTCCGCATGCGGACGCTTTTGTGCCAGACCAGTGGCTGGACGACGGCGACACTGTGACGGTCGGTGCGCAAACGCTGCAGGTTCGCCATTGCCCGGGGCATACGCCGGGTCACGTGATTTTTTTTCACGAGGGGGTGCGTCTTGCGATTGTGGGCGACGTCCTCTTTCAGGGGTCAATAGGGCGCACGGATTTCCCCCGGGGGAATCACGAAGAATTGATCGGCTCCATCCAGCAAAAACTTTGGCCTTTGGGTGATGACGTTACCTTTATTCCGGGGCACGGTCCGACCTCTACCTTTGGGCAGGAGCGCAAAACCAACCCCTTTGTTGCAGATACGCGGTTCGGCTAATGGCACAAGATTCTCTGACCCATATAGATGCTCAGGGCAATGCCCAGATGGTGGATGTTACCGCCAAGGCGGTCACCGAGCGTGAAGCGCGCGCCCAAGCCGTTGTCAGCATGCAGCCCGAAACCCTTTCCATGATCGTCAACGGCGAGCACAAGAAGGGTGATGTGCTCGCGGTCGCCCGTATTGCCGGAATTCAGGCGGCTAAAAAATGCTCAGATCTGATCCCGCTCTGCCATCCGCTCATGCTGACCTCGGTCAAGGTCGAGCTGATGCCCGACACCGCCAACAACGCGGTACGTATCGAGGCTCGCTGCAAGCTGGCCGGCCAGACCGGCGTGGAAATGGAGGCGCTGACGGCGGCCTCCGTGGCGGCCTTGACCATTTATGATATGTGCAAGGCGGTCGACAAAGGCATGGTGATCGGCGAGGTCAAGCTACTGGAGAAGCTGGGCGGGCGCTCCGGTCACTGGCAGGCGGCAACATGATTAAAGTCCTGTTTTTTGCCAAGCTGCGCGAGGCGCTGGGACAGTCCGAGCTGCGGTGGCCACTGGCCGCTGAAGCCCGTGTCGAGGATATTCGCCAGGCGTTAGTTGCTAAATACCCACAGTGGCAAGAGGCGCTTTGTGCGCCCAATGTGCTGATGGCGCTTAATCAGGAGGTGGTAAACGCTCAGGCGCTGGTAAGGCCGGGTGATGAACTGGCCTTTTATCCGCCGGTCACCGGGGGCTGACCATGGGCGCGACACTGAAAGTGCAGGTCGGTGCAGCGGACTTTGACGCCGGTGAAGAAATACGACGGGTTCAGGCTCTGACAGATTCCATTGGTGGTGTCGCCAGTTTTATCGGTGCCATGCGCAGCAGCAATGAGGGGCGCAAGGTCGATGCCATGATCCTCGAACACTACCCGGGTATGACCGAGAAGGCGCTGGGCAAGATTGTTGACGAGGCGGCCAGGCGCTGGCAGCTTCTTGGTGCGACGGTGGTTCATCGGGTGGGAGAATTTGTGCCCGGTGATCAGATCGTGTTGGTGGTTACCGCCGCCAGTCATCGCGGCGAGGCCTTTGCGGCCTGCGAGTTCATTATGGATTACCTGAAAACCCGCGCGCCGTTCTGGAAAAAGGAGCGAACCAGCGAGGGCGATTTCTGGGTTGACGCGCGAGACAGCGACGAGCAGGCGGCCGATCGCTGGTAATGTCATTTAAACGGACGAGCTTAAAGGCCCGATTGGGCGGCCTCAGCGGCCTTTGCTGTCATTAATTTTGGGTGTCAGGCGTGTATAATGCGCAGGCCTTACCTCACCTGTATAAAGGAATAATCATGAGCTTGGACAGCCGCGAATTTCGCAACGCTCTGGGGCGTTTTCCAACCGGTGTTTGTGTTATCACTGCAAACCCTGCCGGCTATGAGCCTTTTGGCATGACAGTTAACTCCTTCGCTTCCGTGTCGCTTGACCCTGCGCTGGTACTGTGGAGTCTGCAGAACGATTCCGAGTGCTTTGAAGCCTTTGCCAAAGCGAAAAAATATGCCGTTAACATCCTGTCTCAGGAGCAGATGGATCTGTCCAACATGTACGCGAAGAAGGGCGACCACGCCCTCGATAAAGGTCACTACACCCTCGGCCGCCACGGCACGCCCATGATCAAGGGCGCCCTGACCACGTTCGAATGCGATATCTGGCAGCGCTACGAAGGCGGTGACCATGTGATTCTGGTGGGCAAGGTTCAGAGCATGGTCAACAGCAACAGCGACAAACCGCTGGTGTTCTTCTCGGGCAAATACCGCGAGCTGCGCTGATGAATTTTTGCAGTGAGTGCGGGAAGCCGGTTGATAAACGCATCCCGGAAGGGGATGACAGGCCGCGTCATATCTGTGATCACTGCAATATCATTCACTACCACAATCCGAAAGTGGTTGTGGGCTGTCTGATCACCTCGGGTGACAAAATTCTGCTTTGTCGCCGGGCTATCGAACCGCGCAAGAACTACTGGACGGTGCCCGCCGGCTTTATGGAAAACGGCGAAACCATGCTGCAGGGCGCCTTGCGTGAATCGCAGGAGGAGGCCTGCGCGGCGGTTGAGGGAGAAACCCTCTATCGGCTGTTTGATATCCCCCACATTAATCAGGTGTATGTGTTCTATCGCGGCGAACTGCGCGATGGTGCATTTGCCGCCGGCCCTGAAAGCCTGGACGTTCAGCTGTTTGATGAAAGCGAGATTCCCTGGCAGGAGATTGCCTTTCCTGTGGTGACCGACCTGCTGACGGAATACCTTGAAGATCGCAAAACCGGGATCTATCCGGTCCGGGTAGATCAGCCGAGTCCTTTGTGGGCTGAACATACTGGCTGGAATAAACGCTAGAAACCCGTGTTGCCCGCAGGGCCGCACTCCGGAAGAAGCCATTACTATAATGACGATCACGACCATCTCATTGCTTGCTGGCGCGCTAATTCTTGGTTTGATACTGGGTGTATTGCTCGGCGATCTTCGGCGACGTCGCACCACCGAGGTGGCCATTCGCGCGATTGAGGTCGATGCCAGAGCGTATGCGGTCAAACTGGAAGCGGCAACGGCCCAGAGTGAGAGAATGAACCGCGAGCTGGCTGAGCTGCGCCAGAAAAACCTAGAAGAGACCAACGAAAACGCCCGTCTGGCAACGCGACTGGAAGAGCAGGCCAAAACACACGATGAAAAAATGCGTCTTCTGGAGCAGGCCAGGGACCAGCTGACGGCTCAGTTCAAGCAACTCTCCGATTCTATCTTTGAGCAGAAACAGAAGACCTTTAACGAATCCAGTCGCCAGACGCTGGAGTCGCTGCTGACGCCGTTTCGTGATCAGCTCAAGGAATTTAGGACGCGGGTAGATGATATTTATGACAAGGAAACCCGCGACCGCAGTACACTGAAAGAGCAAATCGCCCAGCTTCAGCAGGTCAATCAGCGCATGAGCGCCGAGGCGGTGAATCTGACGCGGGCCCTGAAAGGGGACAGCAAAACCCGGGGCAACTGGGGTGAAGTGATACTGGAGCGGGTGCTGGAAGAATCCGGCCTGCGCAAAGGCCACGAATACGAAACCCAGGCCAGCTTTACCCAGCAGGATGGCCGTCGTCTGCAGCCCGACGTGATTGTCCACCTGCCGGATGAAAAAGATATCGTCATCGACGCCAAGGTCTCGCTGGTGGCCTATGAACAGTACGTCAGCGCCGAGGAAGAATCCGAACGCAAGCAGGCCCTGCAGGCCCATGTCCGCTCACTCAAGCAGCATATCGATGGACTCAGTCTGAAGTCCTACGAGCATATTGCGAGCATCAATTCACTGGATTTCGTGCTGATCTTTGTGCCGATTGAATCGGCCTTTATGGCGGCGTTTGATTCCGACCCGGACTTGTTCCGCACGGCCTACGAGAAAAATATCATCGTGGTGAGCCCGACAACCCTGCTGGCGACTCTGCGCACGGTACAGAGCATCTGGCGCCACGAGCACCAGAACCGTAATGCGGAGACAATTGCCCGGGAAGCGGGAGGGCTGCACGACCAGTTTGTGATGATGCTGGCGTCGCTTGAGGATGTCGGCAAGCATCTGGATCGCAGTCGCGAAGCCTATGAAAAAACCCTCGACCGCATTAGCCGTGGTCGAGGTAATCTGGTGCGTCGGGTGGAGAAACTCGAAAAGCTCGGTGCGAAGGTTAAACGGACTCTGCCCAAGAAGTATCAGGCAGATGATGACATTGAATCATTGACGACAGACGACTAACGGAGCGCACAATGGCATTTCCCAAGGTTGGCAACATGGCCCCGGCTTTTACCCTGCTGGATCAGGATGGCAACAAAGTCTCGCTGAAGGATTTTAAAGGCAAGAAGAACGTTGTTCTCTATTTTTACCCGAGAGCCATGACGCCGGGCTGCACGACCCAGGCCTGTGGTTTGCGAGATACCGACAAGCAGCTCAAGAAACACGATTGTGTGGTGCTGGGTGTCAGCTTTGACCCGCCCGCCAAACTGAAACGCTTTCAGGAAAAGTACGACCTCAATTTCACGCTGTTGTCGGATGAAGACCACAAAATCATAGACAAGTACGGTTGCTGGCAGCTGAAAAAGTTTATGGGCAAAGAGAATATGGGCACAGTGCGGACCACCTTCATCATTGGAAAAGATGGTCGCTTGCTGCACATTCTCGACAAGTTCAAGACCAAGACCCACCACGACGACGTGCTGGCATGGGTCAGTGAAAATCTGTAAACCAGAATACGACGATTTCCGAATAGATCAGGTAGAGCCATGAGAAAGTTTATGTACACCGCCATCACTCTGCTCACCTTGAGCGTGGTGTTTGGCGCTATCTTTGGCTGGATCGAGTTTCGGGATCGGATGATAGACGGTTTTGTCGCGGCTTATGTACCGCCGCCGGTTGGTGTAGAGGCGAACGCAGCCCTTGAGCAGCAATGGGATATCACGCTCTCAGCCGTTGGCACGGTAAAAGCTGTGAACGGCGTAGATATCACGACGGAAGCCAATGGTCTTATTAAAGAGATTTACTTTGCGTCGGGCCAGGAAGTCGAAGAGGGCGATGTACTGGTCCAGCTCGACGACGAGGTTGAACAGGCCAATCTGAAAAGCTTCAAGGCCCAGTATCGACTAGCCAAGATCAACTACGACCGCGATTCGCGGCTGATGCGCAGCAACGCGATTTCCCGCACCGATTTTGACAAAGTGGAAGCTCAGCTCGCCGATATGAAGGCGCAGGTGGAGCGCACCGAGGCCATCATCGCCCAGAAAAAAATCAAGGCGCCCTTTTCCGGGCGGCTGGGTATAAGGCAGGTCAACGTTGGCGAATACATCAAGAGCGGCGACGACATTGTTACGTTGCAGGCGCTGGATGAGCTACTGATCGAGTTTTCGGTGCCGGAATATCACACACCAAAGCTTTACGTTGGCCAGAAGCTTCGTTTTACGGTCACGGCCTTTGGTGAGCGCGTATTTGAGGCGACGGTGACCTCTATCAATTCAAAGGTTGATGAAACCACCCGCAATATTCAGGTGCAGGGCAACTTCGATAATGAGACCGGCGCCATTCTGCCGGGTATGTTTGCCAATGTCAGCGTGATACTGGAGCAGCAGCAGTCGGTCGTGACGGTGCCCCAGACGTCGGTGAGTTATTCCCTTTACGGCGATTCGGTGTTTGTGGTGTCTGAGCAGGATCTCAACCTGAAAACGCCGGATACCACAATCAATGTGTTTGGTCTGGAAATCGATCTTTCAAAAATCCACAAGATGGAAATTCCCCCGGAGCGCGGCCTGGCGGTCGAGCGGCGCTACGTGAAGCTGGGCGAGCGGCAGGGCAATCGTGTAGCCATTGTCGAGGGCGTCGAGCCGGGTGAATTGGTGGTGACGGCGGGCCAGCTGAAGCTCAATAACGGCACCCGTGTCGAAGTCATCGAGCCGGCACCATAGGGACGCTATGAATTTCACCGATATTTTCATTCGTCGCCCGGTTCTGGCCTGTGTGCTCAGCCTGCTACTGCTGGTCACCGGCCTGAAGGCCTTTACCGGCTTGCAGCTGCGCCAGCATCCGGAAATTACCTATCCCGCCATTAACGTCACAACGGTCTACCCCGGTGCCTCGGCGGCCCTGATGAAAGGCTTTGTGACGACGCCCATCCTGTCGGCGCTGAGCTCGGCGGAAGGCATTTCCTATATAACCGCGACGAGCACCGACAGCACCTCGACTGTCACCGCCTTTCTGACCCCGGATTACGATGTGGATTCGGCCTTTCTGGAAGTCAGCGCCAAGGTCAACAAGGTGCGCACAGAGCTGCCGAGTGAATCTGAAAATCCGCTGGTCGAGAAGATGGAAAGCGCTAGCGGCGACATCCTTCAGTACATCAGTTTTGTCAGCGAAGTGATGAGTCAGGAGCAGATCACCGATTATTTGAGCAAGGTGATTCTGCCTGAGATCAATACCATCGAAGGCGTCAGTCGCGCCCAGATTCGCGGCAAGCGCACCTTTGCCATGCGCATCTGGCTGGACAGTGATCGTATGGCCTCGCTGGGTATTTCAACCGAGGACGTCGAAGCGGCCCTTGCGAGTAATAATTACCAGAGTGCCGCGGGCAAGATAGAGGGCGAGTTTGTTCGCATCTCGGT
>JBFHCW010000119.1:0-6879 GCA_041585035.1 Litorivivens sp. | reverse complement strand
GGTACCAGCGTGGCCGCCGCCGATGACGATAACGTCGAATTGCTCGGGGTAATCCACGGAAAATCCTGCTCTGAGCTGAAAGGGAGTGTGATTATACGGGGCGAATTTCGCACTGCAATAAGCTGGTGAAAATTTAATCAGGGACGGTTTTTAAAAAAGTTATTAAATAAATATCTTATTAAGAAGAGTAAGTAAGAAAGATTATTGTTGTTGTAATTATTAGCTGACGTAAAAATGTGGATAACAACTCTATACCATTGTTATTAAATGGTTTTTTGTAAATAATAAGTGGGCGTACAGAACCCTTGTAAAGCTGTTCCCCGGATGGTGACAAGCCATGAACGGTTTGGGGGTAAGTATTTGTACTGATTTTTCGTCCACAGGCTTAAAACTTATTCACCAAGTTATACACAGTCTTTCCCCGCCCTGTGCGCCCTCAATCCACAGCAAATAATTAAAAAAATTAAGGGCTTGTGGTGACTATTTGATCAGTTTTGAGGGCGACAAGCCGTGTACAGGCAGGAACGTGGTGACGCTAACGAGACGAAGGGCGGTTTAGCGGTGGATCCAGCAGTAGATTCTGGCACTGTAAGGGGCCGTGGGTAGGGCTAAAGCCCCCTTGTGGGAAAGCGAAAAGGCTATTTGCCGATACAGAAACTGGAAAAGATTTTTCCCAGCAGGTCATCGGGCGTAAATTCGCCGGTAATGCTACTCAACGCGTTCTGGCTTAAGCGCAACTCTTCGGCGAGCAGCTCCCCGGCGCGGTATACCAGCAGTTGCTCCCTGCCGAGATCAAAGTGTTCTTTTGCTTCCAGCAAGGCGTCTATATGACGCTGGCGAGCGGTAAACTGGCTGTCGCTGCCACCGTGATAGCCCATGCAGTGTTTAAGGTGCTCGCGCAAGTCATCGATACCCTGCTGTGCTTTGGCCGACAGATTCAGCGCATGACCGTCGTCGCTTTCACCAATGGGCAATCCGGACAGGTCGGCCTTGTTGTGGATAACGGTAAGCTTGTCGCGGTGGTTTTGAAACTGCGCAAAAAGGTCGTCAGCGCTGTGCGGGTCGGTTGAGTCGATCACCAATAAGATACGGTCGGCGTCGTCAATGACCTGCCAGGCGCGGCGAATACCTTCCTGCTCTACCTGATCCACGCTGTCGCGCAGTCCGGCGGTATCGATGACATGCAAGGGCATGCCTTCGATCAGAATGGTCTCACGCAGTACATCCCGGGTAGTACCGGCTATGTCGGTAACAATAGCCGACTCGCGTCCGGCCAGTGCATTGAGCAAGCTCGATTTGCCAGCATTGGGTTTGCCGGCTATGGCTACGGTCATGCCCTCGCGCAATAACGCGCCCTGCTTTGCGCTGCTAAGCAGGGCTGTTAGATCTCGTTCGAGATTTTCCAGTCCGAGGCGAACGGTTTCGTCGCTGAGAAAATCCACTTCCTCTTCAGGGAAATCAATGGCGGCTTCCACATACATGCGCAGATGAATTAAGGCCTCAACCAAAGCATGAACGCGACGACTGAATTCCCCTTCCAGCGAACGCACGGCATTTTTTGCAGCCTGTTCCGACGCGCTGTCGATCAGATCGGCAATGGCTTCGGCTTGGGCGAGATCAATTTTGTCGTTCAGAAAGGCGCGTTCAGAAAACTCGCCAGGCTTTGCCTGACGTGCGCCGAGCCGGAATATTTCGCGCAGCAATAGTTGCAGTACCACTGGGCCACCATGGCCCTGCAGTTCCAGTACGTCTTCGCCGGTAAAGGAATTGGGTCCGGGAAAGTACAGCGCAAGACCGCTGTCTATCGCCTCAATTGAAGTGTTAGATGTCGCATAGAATTGTGAGAAGTGTGCGTGTCGCGGCTTGAGCGTCTTGTTATTAAGTATGCCCTGAGCGATGGTTTGACACTTTGGTCCGGAAATTCGAATGACGCCGACACCACCCCGCCCGGCCGGGGTGGCGATGGCGGCGATGGTGTCGGTTTGATAGCTCATTCAGCTTTTGGCTGCGTTTTTCTCAATACTGCGGGTAATGATGTACTGCTGAGCGATGGACAGCAGGTTGTTGACTACCCAGTACAGCACCAGACCTGCCGGGAAGAACAGGAAGAAGAAAGTAAAGATCACCGGCAGCCACTGCATGACTTTGGCCTGCATTGGATCGGGCGGCGGCGGGTTGAGTTTCTGCTGAACAAACATGGAAGCACCCATGATGATCGGCAGAATAAAGTAAGGGTCCATGGCTGACAGGTCATTGATCCAGCCGAAGAATGGCGCGTGGCGCAGCTCGACACTTTCCATCAACACCCAGTACAGCGCAATAAAAACCGGCATCTGCACAAGAATGGGCAGGCAGCCGCCGAGCGGATTAATCTTTTCTTTCTTGTAGAGCTCCATCATCGCCTGAGACTGCTTCTGGCGGTCGTCAGCGTGACGCTCGCGAATTTCGAGCAGCTTGGGTTGCACCCGGCGCATATTCGCCATCGAGCGGAAGGCGGTGGCATTGAGCTGGAAGAAAATAATTTTTACCAGCAGGGTGACGCCGATAATGGCCAAGCCCCAGTTACCGACCAGTTTGTGAATCTGGGTCAGCAGCCAGAACAGCGGTTGGGCTATCCACCACAGCCAGCCATAGTCGACACTCAACTCCAAACCCTCGGATATCTCCTGCAGGGCGTATTGATCTTTCGGCCCGATATACAGCTGGGCGGTCATATGGCCGGTGGATTTGGGTTCTACTACCTGGGGGGCAGAGGTGTAGCGGGCGATATTATCGCCGCTGCGAGTAACCGAGGTGGTGAAAAAGCTCTGTTGCTCGGCCGGCGGAATCCAGGCGCTAAGGAAGTAATGCTGAATCATCGCGATCCAGCCGCCCTGCATCTCTAACTTGAGTGGCTTTTCGCGCATTTTGTCGAAGGCCAGTTTTTCAAAGCGCTCTTCCGGTGTGCGGTAGGCGACGCCGAGAAAAGGCTGCATACCCATCATGCCACTGTCCTGGTTGGCCGGGTCTTCACTGTTGTCGCGCTTGAGCTGGGTAAACAGCACACCTTGCCAGGGTGAATCACTGCGGTTGTCGATTTCGTAGTCCATTTCGACAAGATAGGAACCGCGCTTGAAACGATAGTGTTTATAAATGGTGATATCGCGACTTTGTCCGTAGGCCAGGGTAACCGTCAATTCATCTTGGCCCTCGCCAAGCTGATAACTGGCTCTGTCAGTAACAAAGCTGGGACGGCCATCGCGGGTGTCGGTGGCGTTCTTGCCGATCAGACCGCTTTGGGCAATATACTCACGCCGGCGATTCTGTTCGAGAATGACGAAGGGCTGGTCGGGGGTATCGATTTCTGCGTAATGTTCGAGCAGTGCGGCATAAACGATATCGCCGCCAGAGAGATCAATGGTCAGCTCCAACAAATCCGTGCTGACGCTGACGGTATCGCTGCCATGGCTGGACGTCAGCTCCGCATCTTCTTCGGTGGCGATCGCGGTAACTTCCGGAATATCTTCTCTGGAGACGTCCTCGCCGCCGACCGGGGCTTGGGTGGAATCGACCTGGGCGCTGATGGCGGCAGGTTCCTGCTGACGGAATGCGGCCCATTCCACGACCAGCATAAACGACAGTACCGCTATCGCGGCGATCAGCAAGGTGCGTTGTATATCCATTATGACTGAGATGCCTGCGTTGAAGTTTTGATTTTGGGTGTCCCGGTTGGCACAGGGTCGTAGCCGCCGGGGTTAAAAGGGTGACAGCGACAGAGGCGGCGCGTAGCCAGCCAGCCGCCGCGAAGACTGCCATGATGCTCGATGGCCTCGAGCGCATATTCGGAACAGCTGGGGTGAAAGCGGCAGTGACTGGCCATCAGCGGGCTGATGGCATAGCGGTAAAGTCTAATCAGGGCTGTCAGTATCAGTCGCATGACTTGGCTTCGTCTTCCTGCTGCTGCCGGCGCGCCTGCTTTTCGACGCGACGCTGAAGTTGCTTCCACAGTTGATTGCAACTGTCGTGAAGCTGAGGGTTGTCTAGTGTATCCAATCCTCTGCGTGCAAGCACTACGATATCCAGGCCGGTAAGTACCTGTTGCTGGCGAAAGCTTTCACGGATGATACGTTTGACCCGGTTTCGTTGAACCGCTAGACGGACATTCTTCTTGGCAATAACGAGTCCAAGACGGGCGTGGGGGAGTTGATTGGGTACAGCGAGGAACAGGAGTTCCGGAGAGGAAACCTTCAGGCGGGCATTATCAAAGACTGATTTGAAATCCCCTGCGTTCAGCAACCGTGACGCTTTTCCAAAACCTGCGTTCGTCACGGTGCTGGATGACCATCGCGAATGCCCGATCAGGCAGCGAGACGCTTGCGACCTTTGGCGCGACGACGGGCCAGAACCTGGCGGCCGTTTTTGGTGGCCATGCGGGCACGGAAACCGTGGGTGCGCTTGCGTTTCAGAACGCTGGGTTGAAAAGTTCTTTTCATGATTCTGCTCCAAAGCCGCTTTTGTGGGCTTTCCTGCTTCCTTATATAAGAAGGAAGACTTGTGCCTCGTCTGCCGGTGTGAAAACGAAGACACCGACGCTAAAATTCAGGATCGCGAATTCTAGTGAATATTGGCAGCAAAGGCAACGAATTTTTCGCGGGCTTTAGCAGCGAAGACCGTGGGGAGACGTGAATCAGGGTCAGGCCTTATTGAGGTTTGTAAGTGCTCACGAAAACGTCGCTAAACAGCTTATCAACAGCCCTATACCCGAGTTATACACAATTATTTCCTTTTGGATAAATATAAAATTATTACTTTTTCAAAAATCAGGTAAGCAATTGAAAAATAATAACTAAAATAAAAGTCAATGGGCAAAATATTTTTATTTACCTGTGGATAAAGCCTAAAAACAAGCGTTAAAATAGCGCCCTTCTATGGGGTGTGGTCCCGCTTTTGGGGATAACTACTCATTTGCGACATTCACAGTAATAACAATTAAAACGATAACAAGGCAGGAGAGGTTGCAGTGCCGGAAGCCGCGTGGGAACAGTGTCTGAATTATTTGCAGAGCGAGTTGCCATCCCAACAGTTTAACACCTGGATTCGACCTTTGCGGGCGGTTGCCAATGGCAGCCAGCTGCAGTTGTTAGCGCCTAACCGTTTTATCAAAGACTGGGTAGTCGATCGTTATCTGGACCGAATTTCGCAAATTGTCAGCGAGGTCAGCACTCAGCCGGGGTGTGATGTCGTGGTGGATATCGGCGCCCGCCAACCCATTCGCCCCATCGGCACGCCGGCGCCGAGAGTTGCCCCGAGTGCACCCAGGGCTGAGCCCGAATCTCGGCCAGCAGCGGAACCCTCTCAGCCAACACCGAGCCCGGCGCGGGTGCGGCGGGTTGAGGTGGAAGGCGGCATTCGGCACCAGAGTTCCCTGATAGAAAACCACACCTTTGACACCTTTGTAGAAGGTAAGTCCAACCAGTTGGCTCGGGCGGCGGCCATGCAGGTGGCGGAAAACCCGGGGCAGGCTTACAACCCGGTATTTCTCTACGGTGGTGTCGGCCTGGGCAAGACTCACCTGATGCACGCGGTGGGTAACGCCATGCTCAAGCAAAAGCCGGATGCGAAAATTGTTTATCTGCATTCGGAGCGTTTTGTCGCCGATATGGTCAAGGCCTTGTCGCTCAACGCGATCAACGAATTCAAGCGCTATTACCGGAGTGTCGATGCGCTATTGATAGACGATATTCAATTTTTTGCGAACAAGGATCGCTCTCAGGAAGAGTTCTTCCATACCTTCAATGCCCTGCTGGAGGGTGGTCAGCAGATGATTTTGACCTGCGACCGTTACCCTAAAGAAATTAACGGTCTTGAAGAGCGCCTGAAATCGCGTTTTGGCTGGGGCTTGACGGTCGCTGTTGAACCGCCAGAGCTTGAGACCCGGGTGGCGATTTTGATGAAGAAGGCTGAGCAGGAGAAAGTCGACCTGCCCCAGGACGCGGCTTTCTTTATTGGGCAGCGGGTTCGGTCCAATGTGCGCGAGCTGGAAGGCGCGCTGAAACGCGTGATAGCCAGCGCCCGTTTTATGGCGCGCTCGATTGATATTCCCCTGATACGAGAATCCCTGAAAGATTTGCTGGCGTTGCAGGACAAGCAGGTCAGTATCGACAATATTCAGCGTACGGTTGCCGAATACTACAAGATCAAAGTGGCAGACCTGACGTCAAAGCGCCGCAGCCGCTCTGTGGCCAGGCCCCGACAGTTGGCTATGGCGCTGGCGAAAGAACTGACAAACCAGAGCCTGCCGGAAATTGGCAACAGTTTTGGTGGCAGGGATCACACCACGGTCCTGCACGCTTGTCGAAAAATCAAAGAGTTGCGCGAGACCAGCGCTGACATTCGCGAAGACTACCAGAACCTGCTCCGCTCGCTGACTACCTGATGCTTGCAGGGTACTGCTTTTATTGCATTTTTTAACCTTACGGCATAGGACTTTGCGGTTTTGTGCCGTATGATTACTGTTGAAAAATGAATCAATAATTCCAATTGGGATCGCCTGCCGACTATGAAATTTACCATTGCCCGCGAGGCCTTGCTGAAACCCCTTAATCTGGTTGCTGGTGTGGTGGAGCGCCGCCAAACACTGGCCATCCTGGCGAACGTACAACTGGTGCTTGAAGGCCAGGAATTGTCGCTGACCGGAACCGACCTTGAAGTTGAGTTGATCGGCCGGGTCGAACTGCCTTCTCCCCCTTCCTCCGAGGGCGAAATTACCGTACCGGCCCGTAAGCTGGTGGATATCTGTAAATCGCTGCCCGAAGGTTCGGAGCTGGAATTTTCGTTGGACGAAAATCGGCTGATTCTGAAGTCCGGGCGCAGCCGTTTTACGCTGTCGACGCTGCCGGC
>JBFHCW010000118.1:0-6923 GCA_041585035.1 Litorivivens sp. | reverse complement strand
GGGTACCAGACGCTTGTAGGAGTTGGTAGATGAGTTGGCAAAGGCGTTCAGGGCGCGAGCGTGCTTGATGATACCGCCGATGTAGTACAGGGCAGTTTCAGACAGGCCGCCGTATGCGTCACCGGCAAACAGGTTCTTGCCGTCTTTGCTCAGAGACATGTGGCAGTGCATGCCGCTACCGTTGTCGCCAACCAGAGGCTTGGGCATGAAAGTCGCCGTTTTGCCGTAGGCGTGAGCCACATTGTGTACGCAGTACTTCAGGATCTGTACTTCGTCAGCTTTCTTCACGGCAGAGTTCGGACCAACACCGATTTCACACTGGCCGGCTGTGCCGACTTCGTGGTGGTGTACTTCAATGTCCAGACCCATGGCTTCCATGGCGTCACACATGGCGGCGCGCAGGTCGTGCAGGCTGTCGACCGGCGGTACGGGGAAGTAACCACCTTTAACGCCGGGACGGTGACCGAAGTTGCCGTCTTCAAAAACCTTGTTGGAAGACCAGGCGGCTTCATCAGAGCTGATGGCGTAGCCAGCACCGCTGATGTCGGCGTGCCATTTAACGTCGTCAAATACGAAGAATTCGGGCTCCGGGCCAAACAGGGCGCCATCGGCGATGCCGGTAGACTTCAGGTACTCTTCAGCGCGCGAGGCGATAGAGCGCGGGTCACGGTTGTAGCCTTGCATGGTTGAAGGCTCAACGATGTTACAGCGCACGATAACGGTGGGGTCATCGGTGAAGGGGTCGATAACAGAGGCAGAATCGTCTGGCATGAGGATCATGTCGGATTCGTTGATGCCTTTCCAGCCAGAGATGGAGGAGCCGTCGAACATCTTGCCTTCTTCGAAGAAAGATTCATCAATCTCCTTGACTGGCACAGTCACGTGCTGCTCTTTACCTTTTGTGTCGGTAAAGCGCAGGTCGACCCATTTGGCTTCATTGTCTTTGATCAGTTTCAGAGTATGCTCTGACATTCGGGTAGTCCTCCAATAAAGAGTCTGGTTGTCTCGGCCGGGCCGAAAGTGGGCGATTATATGCCGTTCGTTCAGGGGCGCATAGGATCCCCCGATTGTGGGTTCACTTAAAGCAAAAGCTGTGCCAGATGAGAGCGGCCTGTCGGTGCCGAATTCTGGGGGCTTTAGCGGCTCTGCGCCTGAAAAAAGGGCGTTAAACTGCAGGTGCGCACCGTATTGGTGCTCATATGCTCCAATATGGTGCAGCCTCGGGCTTGTTTGGTGCGCCTTTGCGAGCCGATGCTTGTGTGCGGCTGGTGTATACTAGCGTCTTCTCCTCCTCGTATCCGCCAAGTCTGGGCTGCCATGAAGTTTATCGTCAAGTTTTTCCCCGAAATCACCATCAAAAGCCGCCCGGTTCGCAAGCAGTTCGTCAAACAGCTGCATACCAATCTCAAGCGTCTTCTGCAGCCCCTGGACCCTGAAGTGCAGGTGCTGCGGGAGTGGGACAAAATGGTGGTCAGTACTGCGAGCCAGCAGCCCGAAACGCAGGCGGCCTTTATCGAGGTGCTGCGCAATACGCCGGGTATTGCCTATTTTATGGATGTGGTCGAATACCCCTTGGTGGATATTGATGATATCTATCAGAAGACCCTGGCGCTGTGGGGCGATCGGCTGGCGGGCAAGCGCTTTAGCGTGCGCTGCAAGCGCGGCGGCAAGCACGACTTTCAGTCTCTGGATGTGGAGCGCTACGTTGGCGGCGGCCTGAATCAGAACACCGAGGCGGCGGGGGTGGATCTGAATAACCCCGATATTGTGGTGCGCATTGAGGTGCGCGACGACAAGGTGTTTGTGGTCAATCAGCGCTACCCCGGTCTGGGCGGTTTTCCGCTCGGCAGTCTCGATCCGGTGCTGTCGCTGATCTCCGGGGGCTTTGATTCTCCGGTGGCCAGCTACCTGATGATGAAGCGCGGTCTGCGCACGCATTTCTGTTTTTTCAATCTGGGCGGCCGAGATCACGAGATCGGGGTCAAGGAAGTGGCTCTTTATTTGTGGATGAAGTACGGCGCCTCGCATCGCGTTAAATTCGTCACCGTGCCCTTTGAGGGGGTGGTGGGTGAGATTCTGAAGAATGTCGATAACTCGCAGATGGGGGTGGTGCTCAAGCGCATGATGCTGCGCGCTGCGGAAAAGGTCGCGGATGAATTAAATGTGCAGGCGCTGGTCACGGGTGAAGCCATTGCCCAGGTGTCGAGCCAGACCCTCACCAACCTGTCGGTCATTGACGCGGTAACCGACAAGCTTGTGCTGCGCCCCCTGATTGCCGCCGATAAGGGCGACATTATTCGCACCGCGGCTGAAATCGGCACCGAAGAGTTTGCCGCCAATATGCCGGAGTACTGTGGCGTGATTTCGGTCAAGCCAACCACCAAGGCGCGGCCGGAGCGTATTGCGACCCAGGAGGCCAACTTCGATTTTGCGGTGCTCGATGCCGCGCTGGAAAGTGCGAGCTACACCACCATCGACCAGTTGGCCAACGAGGAGCTGCAGCGCATTGATGTGGAGGTGCTGCCGGTGCCGCTGCCGGACGCGATTGTGCTGGATGTTCGCCATCCGGACGAGGTTGAGCGTTCACCGCTGAAGCTGCCCGGTGTCAAAGTGGAAAGCCTGCCGTTTTATGAGCTGCACAGCAGGGCCTCGACCTTGAATAGCGAGACCACGTATCTGCTTTACTGCGACAAGGGGGTTATGAGCCGTTTGCATGCGGCTCACCTGGTCGAACAGGGCTTTGCCAATATCAAGGTTTATCGCCCTGCGGGCTAAGCGGTGGCCGATAATTTTTGGCACTAATTTACAATTCTCAAAAAAAAGTCCACTAACGACGGGCTTATTTCGCTAGCCTATCTCCTGCATTCACTCTGCCTATTGGTGACAGTGATCACATTGGGCTTCACTGGGCGCACCAACATTGTGCGCACGATGTCCTGGTAAACCCGAAACATAATAAGTTCAAACAAAAAAAGAAGAGGGAGTCATCATGCGATACCTGTCCGCGTTGCGCGCGGTGGTTGGCGCTGTGCTGTTTTCGGCCGCCGCCCAATCCTACGCCGCACCCTGTCTGATCTTTGTCCACGGCAAGCAGACCGATACCAATACCTACACCAGTTACAGCGCCGCCCGTAATTACTGGGTTAACGGCAGTGACGATTTTATTAAAACCGCAACCAAAAACTTTACGGCCGACTACTACGTGGTGGGTTACAACGGCACCCGGCCCTATTGGGAATCCCAGTCCGCCGGTGAGGTCGCCAACGAAATCGTGGCCGCGACCAATGGTACACCGGATGGCGGCGGTAACAGCTGCGGCACGACCTATGCGCAGGGCGGCACCTTCTGGATTGTGGCGCACAGCATGGGCAGTACCATCACCGACTACATCCTCGGCAACAACGATCCTTCTGACCCCAACTACAATTACAACGGCCCTTACGATACGGTCGCCCAGCGCGTCAGCCTGGCCATGACCCTGGGTGGTGCTCACCGGGGCTCCGAGGGCGCCGATGCGGTATGCGGCCAGTCCAGCGGCGGCTGTAACGGGTTTGCAGGCTGGATTCAGGATTGTGACGATGCCACCTACTGGCTGCGCAGCTCGAACGATGTGCAGGTGCGTACCTACGCCAGTGCGCCGGCCAAAAACATTTACCTGACCGGTGGCTACGAAGCTATTTTCGGCGCCAGTGCTTGCCTGACCGGTGAAGACGACGGCGTGGTGCAATATGCCTCCATTTTTGCCTGTGACGGCAGTGCCAGCGCCAGCTACAACAACAGCACCGCGTGCGGCAACAGCTACAAGCAGGAGGTGTCTGGTTTCCGCAACCTGGATGCGGCTCATGAAAACCACGGCGATGAACGCGACGACAGCGACTCCGATACCCGGCGTCAGATTCCCGATGGTATCTGGACCTGTAGCGGCAGCCCCTGCTCGCCCAATACGGTGGTGCAGAGCTCCATGACCAGCGCCAAATTCATCAGCATCCTCTACTAATACACTGCAAAGGAGATAGGAAATGAACACCTTTTCAAAAATTGCAGTGCTGTCCGTGCTGCCCTTTATATCCTCAGTGGCCAGTGCCGCTGATGCGCCCAATCTTGCCGAGCGCGCCGCGGCGGAATACCTGAACCTGTCGAAGTATCCGGAGTGGACCCTGCCGGTGCCTGCCGGCGCCCCCAATCCGATTTTGTCCGAGCGCAAGCCCGATGTAGTGACTCGCCCCGGCCCTAACGGCGCAGGTCCTGCGCTGTCGGTGTGGGCGGGTGAGATTCGCTATCAGCGTGGTGACACGGTGGAGCTGTTTGCGCAGCTGGAAAATCGCGCGAGCAACGATGCGGACATTCTGACCACGCCTTCAGCCGATGCGAAAGGCCCCTGGGCAGTGAGCGGAGAAGTCGTCAATCAGAGCGGTGATACCCTGGCCAGTGTGAGCTTTGCTGACGACGGCAAGGGGGCTGACGAAACCGCCGGTGACGGTATTTACTCGGCGTCCTATACGCTGGGTGAGGCCGGTCAGCCAGTGGTAGGCCAAGCCACCAGTCTGGGCTTTCGCGTGACGGCGGAAAACGATGCGCAGGAACAGCGTATCGCCATGAACGGTTTCCAGTATAGCCACCCGGCCGCTACGTTGACGGGTAAGTTCACTGACCGCATCGTTGATGGCAACCTAGTGATTGCTGCGCAGGTGGATGTGGTCAAAGCCGGGCGTGTGCATCTGTCGGGCGTTATCAACAATCCGCTGGGTGAGTCGCTGGTGATAGCACAGACCTCCGCGGTGCTGGGCGAAGGTGAGCAATGGATTGAGCTGCCAGTTTATGGCTTGCCGCTGCGTGAAGCCGGTGTGGCAGGAGCGCTCTCGTTGGGAGCCGTTACCCTGACGACCACACACGGAATGCCAAATGCTCTGGGTGAAGTCTTGGTGGATGCGCATTCGACGAAGGCGGTCTTGCCTACGGCGTTTACGGATAAACCGTTTGGACGCGGAGCCTTGTTGGAGGCTGCGGCGCGGTTGAATGCCATTGCGCAGTAAGTTCTAAACTTTTGCTGAATAGGCTCCCGTTGGGGGCCTTTTTTGTTTATGGGTTCTGCAGAGCGAGGTCATTGCGAGGAGTAGTGCGACGAAGCAATCTTTTTGAGAGTGGAGCCTGTGTTTGGAGGTTGCTTCGTCGCTTCGCTCCTCGCAATGACGGTGGTACTTGATAAGTTAGGTGTGTCGTCAGCGAAACCACTGCAGCGCTAGCGGAATAAACACAGCGCTGTAGCTGCCGGTCAGGCAGAGGGCGAGGCTGGAAAAGGCACCGGCTACAGGACTGCGCTCGAAGGCGCGGGCGGTGCCGATGGCGTGCGCGCTTAAGCCCAGGCAAAAGCCCCAGATGCGGTCGTCGTCAATGCGGCATAGCTTCATAGTTAGATTCACAAAAACAATGCCGACGATGCCGGTGAGGATAACGGCGCTGGCCGTGATGGTGGCCAGCCCGCCCACGCTTTCGCTGATACCGATGGCTATGGGCGTGGTGACGGATTTTGCGCTCAGCGACAGCAATGTTGTTTCACTGCCATCGAGATACCAGGCGATGGCGACCGCAGACAGGCAGGCAAAGGCGGCGCCGGCTATCAGGGTGAGCAGCAATGGCCCGGCCATTTTGCGGATCAGGTGCCACTGCTGATAGAGCGGGATGGCCAGCGCGACGGTGGCGGGGCCGAGCCAGAAGGTTAGCCAGTAGGCGGCGTCGCTGAAGCGGTGGTAGTCGATGTCGAGCAGGACAAGCAGTGCGGCGACGAGCAGGGCACCGCTAATGGTCGGGTGGAGCCACACCAGCCGATTGCTTTTTTCGTAGAGCCACAGCGCAAGCTGGTAGGCAGCGAGTACGGCGGTAATGGCAAACAGCGGTGAGGTAAAAAGCTCAGTCATGCTGCCTCACCATCAACTTCATCAGTAAGGCGCAGAAAACGAGTGTCAGTATCGTGCCGGCCACAATGGCACCGGCAAAGGCGAGCCATTGGTCGTTAAAGTGCTTGCCGAGAAAAAAGATTCCGGCCGACGGCAGTATCAGCAGCAGAGGTAAAAAACCGATCAGGGTTTTGCTGGACTGTTCAAGCTCGCCGGAGAGTTGGCCGCGAATCAGCAAGGTGAAAAAAAGCAGCAGCAGTCCAACAACCGCGCCGGGAATAAACAGGCCGGTCAGCTGTACAATGGCCTCACCGAGCAGGTGAAACAGCAGCAGGGTGATCAGGCCGGAGAGTTTCATCGGGCTCGCAGTGAGATCAGCGCGCTGAGCAGCAGAATCACAAACCAGATCAGTGACCAGGTCGGCATGCTTTGGCCGAGAAAGGTCCACTGCACTTCGGCGCAGTTGCCGTCGCCCATCATCAGCGTGGTGAAGGCTTCGCTCAAGGGCAGGGTGTCGAGGATGTATTCCAGGCTCGGGCCGCAGGCCGGCACCTGATCTTCCGGCAGGTGCTGCAGCCAGACCTGGCGTCCGGCGACACCGGCACCGAGGGCGCTGGCCAGCGTCATCAGGCCGACGTAAATTCGGCGGCCAGTGGTAGCGGGGTTATGCAGGGCCGCGAGTAGGGCGATGGCGCCGGTACAGGCGAAGAAAAAACGCTGGGTCATACACAGGGCGCAGGGAATCAGCCCCTGGAAATGTTCGGTGTACAGGGCGTAGCCCAGCAGGCCGGCGCAGGCCAGGGCAATAAGAACGTAAAGCTGTCGGGCGCTAATTGGCATTGGTTATCCCCGGCGCACAGTATCCATCAGTTCGGGATAAAGGCGCATAAAATGTTGTTCTATAGCGGGCAAATTGTCCGCCAGTATCTCGGCGCTGTGTTCGAGTGGGTTGCTGCGCTGCAAGCGAAGGCCGATCCGCGCCAGCATGTTGGTCACGGTCTGCCAGTGATGCATGCTGCCCAGCACATC
>JBFHCW010000117.1:0-6925 GCA_041585035.1 Litorivivens sp. | reverse complement strand
TGAAGTCGGCGTGGGCGATGAAAGCTACCTTGAGACACAAGCGCGCCAGGCCGCCGTATGCGGCTCGATCGCGGCCTTCAACAGCTACCGGGCAGCGGCTGATAGTGAACAACAGTTTTTGGGCTACAGTATTCTCAGCAGTAAAGCATTGCAGCGTTTCCACCGTCAGCAGAGCGAGCTGATGCTGGAAACCCAGCAGAGCGCCCGCTTTGACGAGCACGCACGTCTGGGCGAATTGCTGGCACAGCAGCGCGCCCATGCCGAGAACAGCATTACCGGCAATGGCCATATGTTTGCCATGCATGCCGCGTCCAGCGGGATGAGCCCGGTGGCCGCGCTTTCCCACCGCCTCTCGGGCCTGGCGGGTATTCAGGCACTTAAGCAACGCCACGAGGCGGCGCAGAGTGAAGACGGCATCCAGGCCCACGCCCAGCAGCTGAAACGCCTCCACGAACTGTTTCAGCAAGCTGACAAGCAACTGTTGTGCATCGGTGAAGAAGAGCTCAGAGACGAACTGCTCAACAGCAACAGCGAAGTCTGGGCCGGAGTGACTCGCGGCGAAAATGCTGTCATGGAACTTCCCAGCCTGCGCCAGAGCGTGCGACAGGTCTGGATCACCTCGGCCGAGGTCAACTTCTGCGCCAAGGCCTACGCGACGGTTCCATTGACCCACCCGGACGCTGCGGCTTTGACCGTGTTGGGCGGCTTCCTGCGCAACGGCTATCTGCATCGCGCCATTCGCGAACAGGGCGGCGCCTATGGCGGCGGCGCCTCGCAGGATTCCAACATTGCAGCCTTTCGTTTCTATTCTTACCGCGACCCGAGAACGCTGGGCACACTGGATGATTTTGATCAGGCCCTACACTGGTTACAGTCCAACTCCCACTCCGAAGAACAGTTAGAGCAGGCCATACTCGGCGTCATCAGCAGTCTGGATAAGCCGGGATCACCGGCGGGCGAGGCCAAACGCGATTTCCAGAACCGGCTGTTCGGCCGCAGCAAGGAAATGCGCGACGCCCTGAGAGACGCAATTATTCGTGTGACGCTGGACGACTTGCAGCGCGTCGCCGACACCTACCTGAAACCAGAACAGGCCAGTATTGCTGTACTGACCAGCCAGGCACGCTACAAAGAAGATCAGAGCCGCTACGACGAGCTGCAACTGACCGTTAACAAAGTGTAAACAGGATAAGGCGGTGCAATGCACCGCCACACTTCAACCGGCGTCCCGGTGATGCTTCATGCGCTCGCGCAACTCTGCTTTACGCGCCTGTCTTGCCTGCTGCAATTGCTCACGCTGCTCCGGTGTAAGCACTGCAGCGATGGCCGCACGGGTTTGCAGTCGGTGACGAAATTTTTCTGCAGCGTTGCGGCCAGCCGCCTCACTCAGCTCATTGATTTCCGCTTCCGTCACAGACGCCATATCCAGCGAGTGCATACGCTTGTGCAGATCCCGCTGAGACTTTCGCAGCGCCTTTCTGTCTATTTTGGCTTTATTTAAAATTTCATCCACTGAGGCCTGCTGGGCCCCGTCCAGATTCAGGGCTTGCAGCTGCTCCCGAAAATGGTCCCCACCGCGGCCCTCATGGTGGTAGGGTTTGGCCAGAGCAAGCAGCGTCGTGCTACCCAGCAGAACAATTGCAAACCATTTCAATGCTTTCATCGTCTTTACTCCATACGTTAAGAACAGCCTCAGATTAGCGCCGCACGCTGTAAAATACTGTCGGGCTACTGTAAATTTTCTGTAAAAGCGGTTCCCCAACGCCGCAAGCCGCAACACAATACGAACGTCTCAACACCGGATACCCGCCATGCCTACGCTGCTGCTGGCAGATGACGATGAAGCCCTGAGCCAATTGCTGAGCGAATACCTTGAGCTGGATGGCTACACCTGTGACTGCGTTCACCGGGGTGACGCCGTCGCCGCGAAGCTGCAGGATCAGCACTATGATCTTCTGATTCTCGACATCATGCTGCCGGGCCTGCAGGGCCTAGATGTGCTCAAGCAGCTCCGTCAGACCGGCAGCAATCTGCCGATCATCATGCTAACTGCTCGCGGCGACGATATGGATCGCATTCTCGGCCTGGAACTCGGCGCCGACGACTATCTGCCAAAACCCTGCAACCCACGCGAACTGTCAGCGCGAATACGCGCCGTGCTGCGACGCGGAACTAACCCGCCCGGCGACAAGCAGGCGCCGCAGAGATTCGGCCCGTTTTCGCTGGATACGAAACGACGACGTCTGAGCTGTAAGAGCAATGATATTAAACTCACTGCTCGCGAATTTGATTTGTTATTTGCCTTGTTGGAAAAGCCCAACGAAGTGCTCAGCAAGGAGGCCCTCAGTGAGCGTGTCCTGCAGCGACCGCTTGAGCCCTTTGATCGCAGCCTCGACATGCATGTAAGCCATCTGCGAAAAAAACTGACCGACTACAGTCAGGAGGAATACATCACTACCGTCCGCGGTATTGGCTACTGCCTGAATACCCAAGGCGACAACGAATGAACCGCCTTTTTCTGCGCATTTTTATAGCCTTCTGGCTTACCACCCTGATAACACTGGTGGCCGGCCAGCAACTCAGCCACCTGCTGCAGCGCGAAGGCCCACGAGTCAACCAGGTAAGGGAACAACACGAGGCTGCGCGCCGATTTTTGCATCGCGCCGCCCGCCGCTATCGTTGGGATGATCAGGTCGAATGGCTGCAATGGCTTGACCGGAAAGACCAACCCTTTGAATGGATGTTGCGGCGTCTGGATGGCGCGGACCTGTCACACGGACTCAGCTGGAGCCCCGAGCTCGAAACCCGGATCAATTCGCGACCGCCGGGCAATTTTCGCAAACCCATCCCGCTGAACGACGGCGTGCTGATTATTAAGCCCCTGGTAAGCAAAAACGGTTTGGACGGTTATCTGGTAGCCAAAGTCAAACACCCTCACCCACTGGTTGTGGAGTGGCTCTATGAGCATTTGTGGCTGCGCCTGCTGCTCGCACTGCTGGCGACCGGCGCCGTCAGCTACTGGATGGTTCGTCGCTATACACAGCCCATACGTCAGCTGCGCGAAGCAACGCAGGTGCTGGCGAGCGGTGACCTCAGCTTGCGCTTGCGTGACACTGACGGCAAGGATGATCTGAGCGCGCTGCGTCGTGATTTTAACGATATGGCCGCGCGACTGGACGAGGCACGACAGCGGCAACGCACCTTGATTCACGACATATCCCACGAGTTACGCACCCCATTGGCGCGAATACAAGCGGCGCTGGCACTGGCTGAGCGCCGCGAAGGCGAAGCCGAAGAACTCAGTCACATTCGTCGCGAATGCGATGCGCTCAATGCCCTCATTGCGCAATTACTTGACGAACCCGAGCAGTCGGAAGAGCTTAATGACACCATTGCGCTGCAGCCTTTTTTGCAGCGGCTTGTCGAACAGAACCAGTTGGAGGCGGAGAGCCTGCAATTGTGTCTGCGTTTGCGAGACACATCTGCGTCCGAAATCTGGCTGCAGGTTGCCGCCAGTCCACTGCACAGCGCCATTGAAAATGTACTGCGCAATGCCATTCGTCACAGCCCCACAGGCGAAACCATCGACCTATCCTGGGACGAACTGAGCAATGGCGACTTGCAACTGGAAATTCGCGACCGGGGGCCCGGTGTACCCGAGGAGGCCCTCGACAAACTGTTTCAGCCCTTTTTTCGGCTGGACGACTCCCGCTCTCGCAACAGCGGCGGTTTCGGGCTTGGCCTTGCCATCTGCCGCCGCATTGTCGAGAGCCACGGTGGCAGCGTCATCGCTCACAACTGCAAGCCCGGGTTGGCAGTACGACTGAGACTGCCTGCCGCCCTGCGAGTCACCCCCCCTTCAGAATAAAACCCTCACCCTGCAACAACAGCAGTACGAGGCAGTTAGCCCTGCGGTCGGGCGAACATTCGTCAGATCTTGCGTTCGCCCCAGTAGCGATCACGCAGTGCTTTGCGATAGACCTTTCCCGCCTCACTGCGCGGAATTTCGTCGAGATAATCCACGCTACGCGGCACTTTCTGGCTAGACAGCTGCTCGCCGCAAAAGGCCTTCAGCTCTTCCGCCAGCGTCGCGTCACCGGTCGCACCCGGCACCAACTGCACCAATGCCTTGACCTCTTCACCCCACTCCTCATTCGGCACGCCGACACAGGCAACATCGGCCACTGCCGGGTGTTTGGCCAACACATCATCGATTTCCTGAGGATAGATATTCACCCCACCGCTGATAATGGTCTCAGCACTGCGCCCGGTCAGAAACAGATAGCCATCTGCATCCATATAGCCGATATCACCCGCAGTGTAATAGCCGTCACGCTGGGCTGAGGCGGTTTTCTCCGGCGCTTTGAAATATTCAAACTTGCTGTCAGGCGGGTTAATCATCCAGATCTGCCCTTCTTCTCCCGCCGCGACCGGCTTGCCGGCTTCATCGAGTATGCGCACCTGATCCGGCCCCGGTTTCCCAACCGTACCCGGCTTGGCCAGCCACTCCTGTGGGCTGACAAAGGTACCGGGGCCTTCAGTGCCGGCAAACAGTTCCCAGATAATCGGGCCAAACCAGTCCAGCATCTGCTGCTTGACACTGGGAGGGCACGGCGCAGCACCGTGGATCACAAAACGTAAAGACGAAAGATCATAGGCCTTGCGCACAGACTCCGGCAGCTGCAGTAACCGATTGAACATGGTGGGCACAAAAAAGCTGTGGGTAATGCGGTGTTCAGCGATCAGTTTCAACGTCTGCTCCGGCTCCCACTTGTCCATCAGCACAATGCCAATGCCCGCGGATAACGGCGTTAGCATGCACAGATTAAAGGGGCCCGCGTGGTACAGCGGTCCGGTCGCCAGGCTGCAATCGGTTCCGGATTCCGGCTGGTACTGAAACACGGCAGTAATCAGTTGCTGCATTTCCGCCGCTTTGGCCGGATCGGCCTGCTTGCGCAACACCCCTTTAGGTCGACCGGTGGTGCCGGAGGTGTACTGCATGACGCTGCCGCGCGCGGGTTCATCGATATCCTCGCCCGAGAAATCAGCTATAGCAGTCGCCAGAGCATCAAACCCATTGATCGCCCCGCCAATAGACAGCTGCATCACTAAACGGCTGCTCAGCTTGGCGGCCGCCGTGGCCGCCTCACTGATTCGGATATCCGCAAACAAAGCGCGAGCCTCGCAGTCATCCACGATATAGGCAATTTCTTCCGGCTTAAGGTGCCAGTTCACGGGGGTCAAACGCAGCCCCAGGCGATGGCTGGCCATGACCACCTCAACAAATTCCGGGCGGTTGCCGCACACCAGCGCAATCGGGTCTCCGGCTTTCAGGCCCGCCTTGCGCAAACACCGGGCGATCTGGTTCGCCCGTTGGTTCAGGCTCTGAAAATCGCGGTCTCCGTGCTCGGAACAAATGGCGCGACGTTTGGGCGCCAGTCTGGCAATGGCGGCAATTTCCATACCCTGGGGAGCAGCCGCGCAGGCTTGTTGAAACGTATCACTGGCAGACACATGGCCTCCTAAATCGAGTTCAGTGGTTATTGTGGCGGCAGATTCTACCGGGATTGAAAAACCCGTGTCTTACCAACTGGTTAATCACTCCGCTTATTCAAGCAGCTCACGAATCTGGTCGCCGGAGAAGCCCCGATAAAGGAGAAAGCGAGTGCGACGGGCCTTTTCCTTAAGGTCGGCGGCCGGTGCGTCGCCGTATTTGCGCTCCAGTACGTATGCCAGTATGGCAAACCAATCCACCTCGGCGGCGTCTATTGCGGCGCCCATCATCTCGTCACCGATACCGCGCTGGCGCAGTTCCTGACGAATGCGCAGTGGGCCATAGCCTCGCTGGCTGCGCTGGCGAACAAAGGCTTCGGCAAAGCGGCTGTCGCTCTGCAGGCCTTCTTTAATGAGGGTTTGCAGGGTTTCATCGACTTGCTCCGGAGGGAATCGACGCTCCAGCTTGCTGCGTAATTCACGCTGACTGTGTTCTCGCCGGGCCAGCAAATCCATCGCCGCTACCCGCACCTCGACCAAACCGGCCTTATTCTGCATGTTTCTTCGCCGTATCAAAATGTTAACCCGTCCGCCAAATTATTGGCGAACACCTCGGTAAGTACTTATTTCTCAAAGTAGGCGCCGGCGTGACAATCAGCTCCAAGAAGTTATAAGCCAAATTGACTTCTTCGACTATCCCCCCAGGAGACAGTGAAAATGTACGCCAACCTTAAAGCCAAAATTGCCCGTTTCGCAACCAGTGAAGAAGGTGCCAGCGCTATTGAATACGGTCTGATCGCCGGACTGATCGGAGCCTTGATTATTGTAGCGGTAACCGGCATCGGTGGCAGCGTATCCACTTATTTTACTTCTATCTGTACCGCACTCGGCGGAACCTGCTCCTAACGGAAAAGGCCCGCTAGCGGAGTAGGCCGGCATGGATGTCACTACTGTCATAGACGTGTCCTCGCTCGTCGTCCCCGCCTGCCTGGCAGTCATTGCCTGGCAGGACTGGACGCATCGTCGAATAGCCAACTGGGCGGTACTGGTGCTGTTCGGATGCGCGGCCCTTCGCTGGTTATTGGGATCACCCAGCGCCTCCGAGTTGATGTTTAACGGGATTATCGCAGCGGTGATTTCCGTGCCAGGGATGTTAAAAGCAGCATTGGGCGCCGGTGATGTCAAATTGCTGTTCGCGCTTGCCCCGCTCTGGCCAACAGACACTTACGTCCAGGCATTCAGCTTTGGTCTGTTGATTCTGATCACCGCGTGTCTGCTAACAGATCTGATCAGAAGTCGAATGCTGCCGGCCATGTGCGGTGACAGTATGCCTACCCGGCGTCGCGACGAATCCATGTACCAGTTGCGTGAACGCGGCATTCCTCTCGGAACCGCCCTGTCACTCGGCTGGCTCACCACCTTACTGTGAGGG
>JBFHCW010000116.1:0-6931 GCA_041585035.1 Litorivivens sp. | reverse complement strand
AGTTCTTTTTCATTATCGGCGTGGTAACCCATGGTATCGTCCCCATTGCGATACCAATTCAACAAAACCGTATTAAATCGTGTCCCGAGCAGGCTGTCGATACGACTTCGCAACACTTGTAAACTAGGAGGCCAGCCGGTGGCTTTGTGCACCACACCGGAATAGCGATATTCCACACCAACATCGCCATAAAACGCGTTTAATCGTGGAACTTTGTGCCGCTTTCCGAACAGTTTGACTTCCGGCTGTGTCCATAGACACTCGTCACAAAGTTGTCGGTAAAGTGATTGCTGTTCTGTCACATAGCGAGCGTTCAGGCCGAGCTGGCTGGTGCCATCCAGCTCCAGCCATTCGAGCGACTCCCTGTCAGCAGCCGAAAACAGATCCACCAATCCCCCCGAGACTATGCGTGTGCGGGTATGTTCAGTAAACCCGCGGTTCGATATCGAGATTAACACCAAAACGCGCGTGAACCGACGCCTGGATCTCGGCGGCAAATTGAAGAATCTGTCGCCCCGGGCGGCGGCCGGGATTGGTCAAGACAAGCGCCTGCTCACTGAAAATACTCACCCCGGCCAGTTCGCCCTCACCGCTGCATCCACGCCAACCCGCCTGCTCCACCAGCCAGCCCGCGGCCAGTTTGAACTTTCCGTTGTGCGGCCACATCGGCAATGTCGGGTGACGCTCACGCAACGTGTCTGCCTGCTCGCCTGGAACAATCGGGTTCTTGAAAAAACTGCCCGCATTAGGCAGTTCGGCGGGTGATGGCAGTTTCCGCGCGCGCACCGCTCGCACCGCCGCAGACACTTCCTGAGGGCTTGCCGAGGCATCGACCTCTGCCGCCAAGGCCGGGTAACTCAGGTCAGCCTTGGCAATTTTGGATAATCTCAAGCCGACCTGCGTAATCACAAAGCGGTCCCGCAGAGCGCCCTTGAAAATACTGTCACGGTAAGCCAGCTCGCAGTCCTCTCGGCTCAGCTGGCGTTCGGTACCTGTTTCCAGATCCAGGCCCACTACCGAGGTGAGCACACTGCTCAATTCGACGCCGTAAGCGCCAATATTCTGGATCGGCGCAGCGCCCACGCTGCCGGGGATGGCGCTGAGGTTTTCCAGCCCAAACCAGCCCTGCGCCAGACTGTAACGCACAAAATCGTCCCAGTTTTCGCCGGCGGCGACGCTGAGCTCTACCCAGTCTTCGTGTTCAGCCACGCAGGTGATACCGCGCAGCTGCAAGGCAATGACCACGCCGTCAAAGTCGCCGCTCAGCACAATATTGGAGCCGCCACCGAGAATCAGTAGTGGCAATGCCCGTTCGCGGGTAAAGGCCAGGGCCTCGCGCAGATCGGTAATGCTGCTTGCCGGTATCAGATAGCGAGCCCGAGCCGGCACCGCCAGCGTATTCAAGGCCTGTAGTGAAACGTCTGACTGGGGCTTCACGCCCGGCTCCCGCCAAGCTCATCGAGCAAGCCCTTGGCAGCATCTTCGATCAGGTTCAGCACATGCTCAAAACCTTCGTCACCGCCGTAGTATGGGTCCGGCACTTCGCGCTCATCGAAATGCGAAGCGTAGTCGAGAAACAGCCCGACCTGCGCCGAATGAGACTCCGGCGCCTGGGCCAGGATATCCCGCAGGTTGTCCTCGTCCATGGCCAGAATGTAGTCAAAGTTGTGAAAGTCAGCGGGCTGAAACTGGCGCGCGCGCAAAGCAGACATATCGACACCGCGCTGCTGCGCCGCTGCGCTGGCGCGAGGATCGGGCGGACGCCCTATATGCCAGTCTCCGGTTCCGGCGGAATCCACCAAAATTGTTGAGCCAAGCCCCCGCTCGTCAACCATCTGCTGAAACACCGCATGCGCCGTAGGCGAACGACAAATGTTCCCGAGACAAACAAAAAGTACTCTGATCAACCTCACCCCTCCCCTGCGGCAAGCAGTCGTCGCACAGTGTCAAGGTCGGCCTGGGTATCCACTCCAGCGGGAATGGCTGCCACGGCTTCAGCAACGTGGATCCGCGCCCCCTGCTCCAAGGCCCGCAGCTGCTCAAGCTTTTCTATCTGCTCCAATTGCCCGGGCGGCCAAACCACAAACTGGTTGAGCAGGTTCACACGATAGGCGTAGATCCCGATATGGCGTAGAAAGGGTAAGTTCGAGGGTAAAACATCAGGGTCGGTGCTGAACTCATCTCGCGCCCAGGGCACGCAAGCGCGGCTGAAATACAGCGCAAAGCCGTTTGCCGCCAGTGCCACCTTCACCACGTTAGGATTGCGGAGTGCTTCGATAGACTCCAAGGGCTCCGCCAGAGTAGCCATATCGGCATCCGAATGCGCAATCAGATTGGCCGCTACCTGATCGATGACGCTGGGCGGAATCAGGGGCTCATCGCCCTGCACATTGACCACGACAGCGTCTTCCGGCAGGCCCAGTTGGCTGGCAACCTCCTGCAGCCGGTCGGTACCCGACTGGTGATCTTCACGGGTCATGCACACTTCAGCGCCAAAGCCCTCGCAGGCTTGCTGCACGCGGCTATCGTCTGTAGCAATCACTACGCGACTGGCGGCGCTTTCGCAGGCTCGTGACCAGACATGCTGAATCATGGCCTGACCATGGATTTCAAGCAGGGGCTTGCCCGGTAGTCGGGTCGACGCAAATCGCGCCGGAATTATGACGGTAAAACTCATCCCTATTCCTCGGACAGATTCTTCAGTTTGCGCTTGAGGCTCGTGTAAAAGCTGGCGGGCAGCGCGGCCTGAACCGGCAGATACCACATATTTTCAGTGACAAAAGCACGACATTTTACCGCGTCTTTCTCCGTCATCACGAGGGGTAATTCGCCCTCAAACTGAAAATCGTCTTGGGTAAAATGATGGTGGTCGGGAAACGGATGAGCAATTGGGGTAAGACCTAGCTCGAGGAGCGTAGTAAAGAAACGCTGCGGATTGCCAATACCGGCTACGGCATGAACCCGGCCTTCAAATTCAGCAATGTCTCTGGATTTGCCGGTCACGAGATTGACCGGCTTTGCCGGTTCCAGACGCATCTCGCTGTAGGAGCGCCCCCACGTGCGTGTACTTTCCCCGTTGATCACCAGCAGGTCTACCTCTTCTACCCGCCGGGCCGGTTCACGCAAGGGTCCCACTGGCAGACAGTGGCCGTTGCCGAAGCACCGCACACCGTCAACCACCGCAATTTCGATGTGCCGCTGCAGCGCGTAGTGCTGTAATCCATCATCGCTGATGACAATGTCACAGCCAAAACGCCGTTCAATTTCCGCCAGTGCAGCAACGCGATCCGGCCCAACCACAACCGGGCAGTCGGTGGCGCTGGCAATCAACAGTGGCTCGTCACCGGTTTGTTCCGGCCGTCCAGTTGCTGTTACCACAAAGGGATAGTAAGGGGCTTGTCCTCCGTAGCCGCGACTGATTACTCCGGGCTTGTAACCTTCGGCCTGCAGCCAGCGAACCAACGCGATCACCAGCGGCGTTTTACCGGTTCCGCCGACAGTGATATTGCCCACCACGATGACCGTGGTTTGTTGCGGCACGGCGTGCCGCTGCAGGCGTTTACGCCGCAACAGCACCACAGCCCGATAAAATACTTCCAGTGGCCACAGCAGCCAGAGAAAACGGACGCGTCGCCGATACCAGGCTCGTTCTATGCGTTGGGCAAAATCCATTATTCCGGTTGCGGCTCTCGAGTCGTCAGACTCAACGCGGTAAAGCCGAGCTGACCAGCCGCATCCATGGCCCTGATGACGGATTGATGCGGCGCCTTGGCATCGGCGGTAATGACGACCGGTGTAGATGTGTCGCCTGCTGCAACCTGGGCAATGGCGGCTTTAAGGCCCTTGAGAGTCGGACTTACCACGGTCAGGTCATTCACCATGTACTGCCCCTGAGCATCGACAATGACCTCCAGTGGTACCACCTCCTGCGGCGCCGGATCACCACTGGCTTCCGGCAGTTCCAGAGTCAGGCGACTCTCCTTGGTAAACGTTGTCGAAACCATGAAAAAGATCAGCAGCAGAAAGACGACATCAATCAGTGGTGTCAGATTGACCGAAACCTCTTCCAGTTTCTGACGTCTGAAATTCACGACTTGCCACCTTTTGCATTGACCAGGTGCATGTGGTTGACCAGCTTGATCGTTTCCTGCTCCAGCTCAACCACAATCGTATCGATACGGCGCACATAGTAGCGGTGCATCATCAGCGCCGGGATCGCAACACTTAATCCCGATGCCGTGGTGATAAGCGCTTCGGAAATCCCGCCCGCGAGCACGCCCGCATTGCCAGTGCCCTGCAGCATGATTTCGGAGAACACCCGGATCATGCCAATGACCGTGCCAAGCAAACCCAGCAAGGGCGTTATGGCGGCGATGGTGCCCAGCGCATTGAGGTATTTCTCAAGCCGGTGTATCACGTGGGAGGCTGCATCTTCGATGCTTTCCTTCATCACTTCCCGCCCATAACGGGCATTCGCGAGTCCGGCGGCCAGAATTTCGCCCAGCGCCGAAGATCGCTGCAGACGGCGCAGTTTTTCTGCGTCCAGCTGATTCTTCTTCAACCAGTCAGATACCTGCGGGAAAGTGTTAGGAGGCGCTATTTTTTTGGGATCGAGTTCAATCCAGCGCTCTATGCAGATGGCCAGCGCGGCCGCGGAACAAAGCAATATAGGCAGCATGAGCCAGCCGCCAGCCTTAACCAGTTCAAACACAGCAATACCTCTTATTCTGATATTCGAGCATTATACGTACTTCGCCGGGTGAAGCGACACACTCACTGCCAGTAAAAGCGCCACTGCGAGCGATGGTCTGTGACCTCCTCGACACCTCGCGGCGATATCTCAATGTGGATTGCGCCAGATTCCGCCGTTGTCAGTATGTGGCTGCCCGCCCGGCGGTAACGCGCAATTACCTCTGCGGCGGGGTGACCGTAATGGTGTTTGTAACCTGCTGAAAACACCGCCCAGTCCGGCCGAAGCTGCCTGACAAAAGTCTCTGAAGACGAGGTTTTGCTGCCGTGATGGGGTGCCACCAAAACCGCAAGGTCTGTGAGCGCTGCAACGTCACTCGCCAGCAAGCGCTGCTCCACAGAGCTGTCGATATCACCGGGGAGCAGCACTTTGCTGCGTCCCGTTTGCACAAGTAACACACAGGATCGGTTATTGGAGGACGTTTCTTCTTTATTCGAAGCTGGGTGCAGCAGGGAAAAGTGAACGCCATCCCAGCGCCAGTCCATCCCCTGACGGCACGCGGTGCTGCCGGGCAGATTCTCTCCGGCCAGTAAATGAAGTTGGGGGTAAGCCTTCTTCACACGCAGATAGGCACCGGCGTGGTCATTGTCGTTGTGACTGATAACGAGGGTATCGACCCGATTGATGCGTCGATAGCGCAGGTAAGGCAACACGGCCGCACTGGCCAGATCAAAGCTCTCGCTATACCGCGGCCCCACATCGTAGACCAGCACCCTGTTGCGGGTAGCGATGACCACCGCCAGCCCCTGCCCCACATCCAATACCGACACCCGCACGTGCGCCGGCGCGATATCCGGGTTTTCCTCGCGCACCGACAGCGCGCCGGCAAGGGGCAAAACCAACAACAGCGCGATGTAACGGGCCGGCACCGCTCGGGGCGCCAAGATCAATATGGTCGCCGCACAAAGGCACAGCCATGTGAGTTCCTGTGGGACGTAATACCAGGAAGGCACGACCAGAATCAGCCATTCGACGATCGACATAACGGCGTCAACGCCGGCATTGGCCAGCGACCACACCGAACTGGCAGCTACCGGCGATACCACCTCCAAACAAAGCGCCAGCAGTGTTAACGGAATCAGCAGCAAACTGAAAAGGGGAACGGCGACCAGATTAACCGGCAAACTCAGGGGTGACAGCATGCCAAAGAAGGCGAGCGTCAGGGGCGCCAGCCCCAGCAGCAAGGCCCATTGCGCGCGAATAAGGGAATGCCAGGTACGCCCCCGGTCAAATATCGCCAGCAAAACGGCAACCGCAGAAAACGAAAGCCAGAAACCCGAAGACAATGCGGCCAGGGGGTGTAGCAGTAAAACCACCAATATTGCCAGCGACCAAATCTGCCAACGGTTCAGACCACGCCCCAGCTGCAGGGCCAGTAAGCCAACAAGGACCATAATCAGTGCCCGCTGAGTGGGCAGGCTGAATCCCGCCAACCAGGCATAGCCCGCGGCGGCCAGCAGCGAACACATCAAAGGCCCTTGGCGGGTTATGGGCTGCAGTAGCCGTCCAAGCAGGAGGCCCAGACCCGCGGCGATACCGATATGCAGGCCGGATATCGCAACGAGATGTGACAAACCCGATTGACGCAAAACTTCCCAGTCGCTGTCACTCAGGCTGGCGCGATCTCCCACAGCGAGCGCCAGCAGCAGAGGTCGTCGCGACAGGTCTTCTAACTGGTCGCGCAAATATTGCACGATCCGTGCACGAGCCCCCTGCCCACTTTCCAGCAATTTGCCTTCCCGGACATAACCTGACGCGTGCAGACCCGAGACAACCAGCCAACGCCCGTAGTCAAAGCCGCCGGGGTTTGCGTAACTGCGCGGTCGCTTTAATCGAACCTTGAGCTGCCAATACTGCCCGGCCTCCAGATATTCGTCGCTACGAAAGCTCAACCGCACCCGCTCAATGGCACAGGACTCCGCCACACAGTGATCGACGCGAAAATTGAATCGCCAGGTGCCACCCCGGTGGGCACTGAACTCCGGCACCCCATCTACCCGCCCCTGCATTGTGAGCGTTTTTCCTTCAAGGGCTTCGGGCTGTATTTTTGAAATAAGAAGATGCCCGAAGACACTGCCGTAGAAAAATCCACAACAAAAACACAGCGCGGTTAACGAAAAGGGAAGCCGGCGAAGAGTGCTCAGCACACTCAGCAGCATGGCCAGAACGACCAGCTGAAGT
>JBFHCW010000115.1:0-7088 GCA_041585035.1 Litorivivens sp. | reverse complement strand
TTGACATGACTTAACCTCGATTCATTTGTTTACGTTTTTTATGCTGAGCCAGGCAGGGGAGTTATGACAAACAGAACGAGGTAGTACCGCAACTTCGTGATGACTTGTAACATAAAACCGTGCTGCTTAAGTTGCCAGCACCTTGAATATACACACGGAAAATGAAACTTTAAAGGCTAAATCAAAGCGGCAATTGGCAATGACCAATTACCGCTGGCGACGCGGCGGCAGCCCGGTGTGTTGGGTCAGCATGCGACCTTTTGCTTTGGCGGGTTTCCAGCCTGCCGGCTGGCGCGGCGGCACGAGGTGTTTTTTACCAAAACCAATCAGGTCGTTACGCCCCATGGATTTCAGGGCATCGCGCAACATTGGCCAGTTTTCCGGGTCGTGATAGCGCAGGAAGGCTTTGTGCAAACGGCGCTGTTTCAGGCCCTTGGCGGTAAATACCGACTCACTTTTTCGCGACACCTTTTTCAGGGGATTGCGTTCCGAGTGATACATCGCTGTAGCGTTAGCCATGGGGGAGGGGTAGAACGCCTGAACCTGATCTGCGCGGAAGCCGTTGCGCTTCAACCACAAGGCCAGATTCATCATGTCTTTGTTGCTGGTGCCCGGATGGGCGGCGATAAAGTAAGGTATAAGAAATTGTTCTTTGCCCGCTTCTTTGGAATATTTGTCGAAAAGTTTCTTGAAGGCGTCGTAAGTGCCGACACCGGGCTTCATCATTTTTGACAGTGGCCCGTCTTCGGTGTGCTCCGGCGCGATCTTCAGGTAGCCACCGACGTGGTGGGTAACCAGCTCTTTTACGTATTCAGGCGTTTCCACGGCCAGGTCGTAGCGCAGGCCCGAGGCGATCAGGACTTTCTTTACCCCTTTGACATCGCGGACATCGCGGTAGAGGTCAATCAGGGGTGTCTGGTCCGTATTGAGGCTCTTGCAGATGTTTGGGTGAATACAGGACAACCGGCGACAATTCTCTTCAATGGCTTTGCTTTTACAGTTCAGGCGCCACATGTTGGCGGTGGGGCCACCAAGATCGGAGACGACACCAGTGAAGCCCGGCGTTTTATCGCGAATGTTTTCCACCTCGCGTACGATCGAGTCGTGCGATCGACTCTGAATAATTCGGCCTTCGTGTTCGGTTATCGAACAGAACGTGCACCCGCCGAAACAGCCGCGCATGATATTCACCGAGAAGCGAATCATCTCGTAAGCCGGGATGCGGGCGTCGCCGTAGACCGGGTGCGGTTTGCGCTGGTAGGGCAGCTCAAACACGCTGTCGAGTTCTTCGGTGGTCAGTGGAATCGGGGGCGGGTTTAACCAGACTTCGCGATCGCCGTGGCGTTGTACCAGTGGCTTGGCGTTGCCGGGGTTGGTTTCCAGATGCAGTACCCGTGCCGCGTGGGCGTACAGTACCGGGTCTTTACGCACTGTGTCGTAGTCAGGCAGGCGGATTACACAGCGATCGTCCATCAGTTTCAGCTTGCGTGCGCTGAGAGGGTCGATAACCCGAACAGTCTGGACTTCGTCGGTCTCGTTCTGCTTGGTTTTACACTCGCTGGTTTCAGTGGTGTCCTGATAAGGGTCGATGGGCGGCTCAACCGGGCCGGGGGTATCGATAGTTGAGGAGTCCACCACGGTCCAGCCGTCGGGAATCCGCTTGCGGACAAAAGCGGTGCCGCGCAGGTCACGTATTTCGCGAATGGCCTCGCCGCTGGCGGCGCGGTGGGCAATCTCGACGATGGCGCGTTCGGCATTGCCGTAGACCAGCAAATCGGCGCGCGAATCCAGCAGAATAGAGCGGCGTACCTTGTCGCTCCAGTAGTCGTAATGGGCAATGCGGCGCAGGCTGGCTTCGATGGAACCGACCACGATGGGCGTGTTGCGGTAGGCCTCGCGGCAGCGCTGGGAATACACGATGACCGCCCGATCCGGGCGCTTGCCGCCTTCGTTGTTGGGGCTGTAGGCATCGTCATGACGGAGCCGGCGATCAGCGGTGTAGCGGTTGATCATCGAGTCCATATTGCCGGCAGCCACGCCAAAGAACAGGTTGGGCTCACCCAACACGGTAAAGGGCTCGGCGGATTGCCAGTCGGGCTGAGCGATAATGCCCACACGAAAGCCCTGGGCTTCCAGTACCCGGCCGATCACGGCCATACCAAAGCTGGGGTGATCGACGTAGGCATCGCCGGTTACCAGAATGATGTCACAGCTGTCCCAGCCCAGGGCGTCCATTTCCTCCCGGGACATGGGCAGGTAAGGCGCTGGGCCAAAGCATTCCGCCCAGTATTTGCGGTAGCTGAAAAGGTGTTTTGGAGCGTCTGCGGGGGGCATAGGAAAGCTGCTTGAGGCGGTGTTGGCGAAAGGGCGGAGTATACGCTATTTGTGGCCGAAAATCCTTGATTGCCGGCGGTGCTCGGGGCTAAATAGGCGGGCTATAAGAAAAACGTCGTCTGGGGAAGTTCATGGAGTGGCTCGATTCGTCCGTCGCCTACTGGCACTGGCTTGTGCTGGGGCTGATTCTAATCGCGCTGGAAATCTTTACGGCCGGCTTTGTCCTGTTATGGCTGGGCTTGAGTGCCTTGCTGGTCGGGGCGATTGCCTTCGTGGTCGACCTCGGTTTTACCACAGAGCTTCTGATCTGGACGGTGTTGTCGGTGCTGGATCTGTTTGTCTGGTTCAAGTTTGTGCAGCCGCGTTTTCGCGACAAGACGCTCTCTGGCATGTCGCGGGAGGCGGTGTTGGGTCAGTCTGCGATGGTGATTCAGGCCAATGTGGGCGAGCGTGGCAGGCTGCGTTTTTCGGTGCCGGTACTGGGTAGCGACGAGTGGTCGTTTATCTGTACGGAGACGCTCAGTGTCGGGGATCGGGTCAGTGTGACGGATGTTTCCGGTAACACCCTGATCGTCAGCAAGATTCAGTAATGTCCAATATCCTGGGAGAGAGTTGATGGAAGGCTTGAGCGTCGTCATTACGCTGGCGATTGTCGCGGTGGTGGTTCTGTCCAAGGCGGTCAAGATTGTGCCGCAGGGTTCCAAGCATATTGTGCAGCGTCTCGGGAAATACTACGGCACCCTGAACCCGGGACTAAACTGGATCGTGCCCTTTATCGATGTGGTCGCCTACAAGGTCACCACCAAGGATATTGTGCTGGATATCCCGTCGCAGGAGGTCATCACTCAGGACAATGCGGTGATCATTGCCAATGCCGTCGCGTATATCAATATCGTGTCACCCGAAAAAGCGGTGTACGGGGTTGAAGACTACACCATTGCGATTCAGAACCTAGTGCAGACTGCACTGCGCGCGATTGTGGGTGAAATGGCGCTGGACGCTGCGCTGTCATCCCGGGATCAGATCAAGGCGAAGCTGAAGGCGGGTATCTCAGATGATATTGCCGATTGGGGTATTACCCTCAAAACGGTAGAGATTCAGGATATCAACCCCTCGCCGACCATGCAGAGCGCCATGGAAGAGCAGGCCGCCGCTGAGCGTCAGCGTCGCGCCGTTGTTACGCGCGCCGAAGGTGAAAAACAAGCGGCCATTCTCGAAGCTGATGGACGTTTGGAGGCCTCGCGCCGTGACGCCCAGGCCGAAGTGGTGCTGGCCAAGGCCAGTGCCGCCGCCATTGAGGTAGTTACCGACGCTATCAAGGGTGAAGAATTGCCTATGGTCTTCCTGCTGGGTGAGAAATATATTCAATCGCTGCAAAACCTGTCTGCGTCCCCGAACGCAAAAACTGTGGTGTTTCCTGCCGATCTGCCGGAAGCCATCCGCGGCATTTTGAGCCGATAATCCCGCAAGCCGGGTCCGTTTTGCATGACAGGCTGTCGCAGGCCTGTCATCGAGCTGTCGAGTTGCTGTAACATTAATGTCACGAAAAAGTCTTTAAATGCATAGCTGTGATTCTTTTATTATGACCGGACAAGCTATGGCAAATCGCAGCATTCTGATTGTTGATGACGAGAGTTCAATCAGGGAAATGATCCGTATCGGCCTCGAAATGGCCGGCTTCCAATGCATGGAGGCCGCAGATGCGCAGGACGCTTACGGCCAGATTCTCGATAATCGCCCCGACCTTATCCTGCTGGACTGGATGATGCCCAATACCTCCGGGCTGGAGCTGTTGCGACGATTACGCCGCGATGATGTCAGTCGGGATATTCCTGTCATCATGCTCACCGCCAAGGATGACGAGGACAATCGCATTCAGGGGCTGGATGTGGGGGCTGATGATTACGTCACCAAACCTTTTTCATCGCGCGAGCTGCTGGCCCGTATCAAGGCTGTTTTGCGGCGCAGCGCCGACCCGGAAGATGGCGATGCGGTAGAGGTGAATGGATTGGTGCTCGACCCTGTGAGCCACCGGGTGTTCGCCGATTCCAAGCCGGTAGATATGGGGCCGACTGAATACAAACTTCTTAAATTCTTTATGACCCACCAGGAGCGCGCTTACAGTCGCGGCCAATTGCTGGATCAGGTCTGGGGCAGCAACGTCTATGTTGAAGAGCGTACGGTTGATGTCCATATCCGACGGTTGCGTAAGGCACTGGCGACGGATGCGCAGGATTACGGCATGTTGATCCAGACGGTTCGCGGTACCGGGTACCGGTTTTCTGCGGCCGGGTTGGACTGATAGCGGATGCAGCGGCACGGGTGGAAAATCGAGCTCGCCCGCTTTGGCGCCTTACTGGGCATTGCCGCCTTCTTTGGTCTGCTGCTCGATTTACTGCCCTGGTTTCTCTGCGGCGCCTCCATCGCCTATGCGCTGTGGTCGCTGAGCCAGCTGCGCGATCTGAATCACTGGCTACACGCCGGCGCCGGCCGGGATGAGCCGCCTGAAGCGGGGGGGCTGTGGGGCGAGGTGTTCGACACTCTGTCGCAAGTGCAGAAAGAAACCCTCAGGGTAAATGCCCGTCTGCAGGCCAATATCGATCACCTTCGCGCCTCCTTTTCCTCCATGGCCGATGCGGTCGTTATGCTCAATCCGGACGGAGCGATCGAATGGTCAAACCGGGCGGCACATACGCTGCTGGGTTTGCGTCATCCGGACGACACCGGTCGCCTTCTGGTTAACCTGGTTCGAGCCCCTGAATTTATTCGTTATTTTGATTCCGGCGATTACGATGAGCGCTTTCAGATGGCCTCGCCGGTTAATGCGCAGGTGCGTCTGAGCGTGTCGGTGTCTATCTTTGGTCGCGAAAATCGCTTGCTTTTTGCCCGCGATATTTCTCGCACGGTGCAGCTTGAGCAGATGCGCAAGGACTTTGTCGCCAATGTTTCCCATGAAATGCGCACTCCTTTGACGGTCATCAGCGGCTATCTGGAGATTCTCGGCAGTCAGGCTCAGGCGGGAACGCAGGAGGAGAGGGCCATTAGCCAGATGACAGCGCAGGCCCGGCGTATGCAGAATCTGATACAGGATCTGATGACGCTGTCGCGACTCGAAGCGGTGCCAGCGGGTAAGCAGCGCGACACCTACGCGCTAAGGCCTCTGATGGACACCCTGCGCGAAGAGATTATGGCCGCTGCAAACGGCTCGCGGGAGGTCGATATTCAGTGCGATGAGTCACTCTGCCTGGTGGGTGACGGCAAAGAGTTGCAGAGCGCGTTTTCTAATCTGGCCGTCAATGCTGCCCGCTATACTCGCGAAGGTGACCGAATCTCCTTGCGCTGGTTTGCGGATCGCGACCACGCTTATTTTGAAGTGGCCGATAACGGCATAGGTATTGAGCCACAGCACCTGCCCCGGCTGACTGAGCGGTTCTATCGGGTGGATCAGAGTCGCTCGACCGATACCGGTGGCACAGGGCTGGGCCTGGCGATCGTAAAGCATATACTGCTGCGTCATCAGGGGGAGCTCAAGATTAAAAGCCAGCCCGGTCGCGGCAGCACGTTCACCTGTGTGTTTCCACGCTCGGCGGCCGTTCAGCGCAAGGCCGAAGCTGAATGACGAATTTGTGACAAAACTGTGTCTGAGTTGTTATCTGTCATTTAACTGTCACATATTTGTATTACTGTGGCAGCTGGAACCAAATCACGACCGACACTTCAGGAGACGGTAATGAAACTCAAACAGTGGTTTAGCAAGACAGCAGTCGCCGCAGCGGCACTGACTATTAATCTGGCCTCGGCCAATTCAGTTGACCCGGATCTGGCGGTCTACCAGAAGTCCTCGGGTGTATCAGGCAATTTGTCCAGTGTTGGCTCTGATACCCTGGCCAACCTCATGACCCTGTGGGGTGAAGAGTTCAAACGCGTCTACCCGAACGTGAACATTCAGATTCAGGCTGCCGGTTCTTCCACTGCGCCGCCGGCTCTGACAGAAGGTACCTCTAATTTTGGGCCGATGAGCCGCAAAATGAAGGACAAGGAAATTGAAGCCTTCGAAAGCAAATTCGGCTACAAGCCAACCGCTGTGCCGGTCGCCATTGACGCCCTGGCAGTGTTTGTCCACAAGGATAACCCGATTAAAGGTATGAGCATTGAGCAGGTGGATGCGGTTTTCTCCAGCACCCGCAAATGTGGTGCGGGTAAAAGCATCGATACTTGGGGTGACGCGGGCATGACAGGCCCTTGGCAGAATCGCGATGTACAGCTGTTTGGCCGCAACTCTGTTTCTGGTACCTACGGTTACTTCAAGAAGACAGCGCTGTGTAAAGGTGACTTCAAAAATACGGTAAATGAGCAGCCAGGTTCTGCCTCGGTGGTTCAGTCGGTCGCGACGTCAATCAATGGTATAGGCTACTCGGGTATCGGTTACAAAACCTCCAGTGTCCGCGCTGTGCCTTTGAGCAAGAAAGGTGACAAGTATATCGATGCGACACCTGCAAACGCTGTTGCCGGTAGCTATCCACTCTCGCGCTTCCTCTATGTTTACATCAACAAGGCGCCGAACAAGCCACTGAGCCCGCTGGAGCGCGAGTTCGTGAAAATGGTGATGTCACAGCAGGGTCAGGAAGTTGTGGTTAAAGACGGCTACATTCCCTTGCCTGCCAAGGTGGCAGAAAAGACTTTGCGAGCGCTGGGGATATAAGCTCCCGCTACTCGAACAACGGCCATATCATTGATATGGCCGTTTTTTTATG
>JBFHCW010000114.1:0-7131 GCA_041585035.1 Litorivivens sp. | reverse complement strand
CGCATCCACCGCGATATCGCAGGCGGAGTTGCCGCAGCCGACAATCAGTACGCGCTTGCCTTCGAAGACATCCGGGTTTCGATATTCGCTTGAGTGCATAACCTCGCCCGCAAACTCGCCAGGCAGATCGGGCATATTGGGATGGTGCAGCGTGCCGTTGGCAATCAGCACACCGGCAAAATTATCGGTCTTTTGCTCGCCATTGCATTCGCTGGTCACTTCCCAGCCGCCCTTGCCATCGGGTTCCACGGCTATCACCCGCGTGTTGAAGCGATAGTGGTCGTAGAGTTTGAAGTGAGCGGCGAAGTCGCGAAAATACCGGCGCAACTCGGAATGGTGCGGGTAGGGCGCCCCGTCCTTGGCCATGGGGAATTCTGCGAATTCCGTCATATGACGCGACGAAATCAGGTGAGCTGACTCGTACATGGTGCTGTGGGGATTATCGATATCCCACAAGCCACCCACGTCACTGTTGAGTTCAAATCCGACAAAGGGGATGTTGTACTTCTGCAGGTTGCGGGCTGTGGCCAGGCCCATGGGGCCGGCACCGATGACAGCGTACATAGTGGAGCCTCTGATGTTATGCTTTCAGTCCATAATAAAGGAGGCACAGGCTGGCGTGATGGCTTTTTCGGGACGGACTCAGGTTAATTAGGGACGGTATGCGCGCGCAACCCAGTGTCACTCAACAATTCACGCACGGCATTCTGCAGGGCGCTCAGCGCTCGGGCATTGCGCTGCCTGAAAGTTTGCTGGCACGGCTGCCCGCCGATGGGCGTACCCCCCTGGCTCTGCAGGACGAGCTCTGGGAGGCCTACTGCCAACTCAGCAATGACCCTTTGCTGGGTATCCGTTTGGGCCTGTCTCTGCACGTTGGTCACCTGGATCTGGTGGGCATGCTGCTGATGAGCTGCGAAACCCTGGGAGAGGCTCTCGACATGCTGGTGGACTACCACCCCATTGTCGGCGAGGGCGGGGATTTCAGTCTGGCCTTTCACGGCCGGCAATGCCATCTGGTCTACCAGCCTCACTACCGTGTGCGGCGTCGGGAGCGGGTGGAAGCGGTCATGGCCTGCGTGCTGAATATGGCGCGCTGGGTGTCTGGTGGTGATTTCGAAGGCTGCCATCTGCAATTTACCAGTACCCCCGCCGCTTCCATCGAGGACTACCGCGCGTGTCTGGCGGTGGATGTGGCGTTCTCGGCTGATTCCGATGCCTTGTGTTTCAGTGAGTCTCTTCAGGCCATGCCATTGATTCAGGCCAACGCCGCCATTCGCGACCATCTGCGACCCTTGGCCGACAATATTCTGGCGGGTCTGGACAGTGCCAGTCTCAGCGCCCAGGTGCAGCAGCTGCTGCGGCAACAGCCGCGCTGGGGCAAAGAGCGGGTGGCGGACCAACTGGGCATCAGCGGTCGGCATCTGGTGCGCAAGCTGCAGGAAGAGGGCAGCAGTTTTCGTCTGCTGCGCGCCACGGTTTTACAGCAGCTGGCAGAGCAATTCTTGCGCGCCGGTGAAACGGTCAGCCGCACCGCTGAAGCATTGGGGTTTTCTGATGAGAGCGCCTTTTTAAAAGCGTTTAAGCGTTGGGCGGGAACCACTCCGGCTCAATACCGACAGGCTTACGATGCGCAGCGGGCGGGCGAAGACTAGCCCCGGATTGCGTAGTGGGTGTCACATTTCGTTTTGGGTACACATATGCTGGTTGATGCAGAACAGATCGCCAATTGGGAGTCGCGCTATCGCGCTGCTTTCGTCAATTCGCTGACCGGGTACAAATCGGCCAATCTGGTGGGCACGCGCAATCTGGAGGGTCACGAAAATCTGGCGATCATGAGTTCGGCGGTGCACCTGGGCTCGCATCCGCCGCTGATTATGCTGATCGTGCGGCCCGATGAAGCACCGCGCCACACCCTGGAAAATATTCTCGCCAGCGAGGTCTATACCCTCAATCATGTGACCCCGGCGATGGAGCCCGCTGCGCATCAGACTGCTGCACGCTACCCGCGAGATGTGTCAGAGTTTTCTGCCTGCGGCTTAACACCCGCTTATCAGCCGGGCTTTGCGGCGCCCTATGTCCGCGAAGCGGCGGTCAGTATGGGGCTCTATTTACGCGAGCACAGGGAGCTGTCTATCAATCGCACGCATATGGTGATCGGTGAGGTGGTGTGGGCGTCGCTGCCCGATGCGGCGCTGCGACAGGATGGGTCGGTGGAACTTGAGGCGGCGCAAACCGTTGCGCTCTCAGGGCTGGATACCTATCACACCACGCAGACCCTGAAACGCATGGCCTACGCCAAGCCCGACAAACCGCCGAGTGAAGTTGGGGGCTGAATTAGCGCCTAGGGCTAATCTGTTTTGGTGTCTGCAGCGTAAATGTCCATAGATGACAGACAAGGATTCAGCCATGAACGCAGATATTCAGGCGCGAGCAGACAGTCTGCTGGATAAGGTGCACTCACTCCTGCCCGGCATCCGCGAGCGCACCGAAGCGTGCAAAAGCGGGCGCCGGGTTCCCACCGAGACCGTCGCCGAATTGCAGGATGCCGGTTTCTTTCTTGCCCTGCAGCCCGCCCGCTACGGCGGTCTGGAGTTGATGCCGCAGCATTTCTTTCGGGCGCAGATGGCGCTGGCCGAAGCCTGTATGTCCAGCGCCTGGGCTTGCGGGATTGTCGCGGTTCACGCCTATCAGCTGGCGCTGATGGATGATCGCGCTCAGCAGGATGTCTGGGGTGACTCCATCCATACCCGGGTGTCCTCAAGCTACGCCCCGATGGGCAAAGTCGAAAAGGTAGAGGGCGGTTTCCGTTTCAGTGGTCGCTGGGGCTGGTCCAGTGGCTGCGATCATTGTACGTGGGTGCTGCTGGGCGGGATTGTGCCCGATGAAGGCTACCGAACCTTTTTGATTCCCCGCGAGGACTACGACATAGAAGATACCTGGCAGGTGATGGGCCTGCAGGGCACGGGCAGTAACGATATTGTAGTGAAAGATGCCTTCGTCCCCGACTACCGCACGCACAAGCAAATGGATGGTTTTCTCGGCACCAACCCCGGCAAGGCGGTGAACCCGCAGGTGCAATTCCAGTTCCCCTGGGCCCAGCTCTTTATCCGCACGGTCTCGTCGCCGGCTATCGGCGCCTGCCGAGCGGCTTTGCGACTTGCCATCAAGGGAGCCAATGGCAAGGCCAGTAATGACCCCACCAAACTGGCCGGTGACACCGCAACGCTGGAGCGCCTAGCGCAGGCTGATTGCACCATCGACGAACTCGAAGCGCTGCTGTACCGCAATTTTGATCATATGCAGGCTCGTCTTGAGCGAAACGAATCCATTCCGCTGTCCGAACGTGCGCGCTACCGTTTGCAGGCGGGGCAGGTGATTGAGCGTTGCATGGGCGTGGTCGATAGTCTATTTTCGTCGGCGGGTGGTCGTTCGGTCTTTCTCGACAGCGAGATACAGCAACGGTTTATGGATATTCATACGGCGCGTGCCCACGTGGCCAACAACCCGACACCCTTTCTGCGCAACCACGGTGGCCTGTTGTTGGGGCTGGAGAACAGCGATGTCTTTATCTGAACGCCCCCGCGAGGGGCTGCCGAGTGCTTACGCCATAGCCTCTGAACCACTGCGCGCTTCGCTGGAAGTCGCGGCCCTGCCATGGCAATTGCCTCGTGCGCTTCGCGCTTTGCCGCGCGGCGACGGTCACCCGGTATTGACCTTGCCCGGCTACGGCGGTGCCGACGGGTCGATGGCGGTCATGCGGGCGGCGTTGAAGCGGCAGGGTTATCGCAGTCACGGCCTCGAATTGGGGCGCAATCTGGATCGCGGTGAGGACCGCATTCAGTCAGTGGATGACGCGCTGCGCTTTCGCCGGAAAATGGTGGGGTTGATTCAGCAGCGTCTTGAACAACTCCATGAGCAGTATCAGCAGCCGGTGAGTCTGGTGGGCTGGTCGCTCGGTGGCGTGTATGCCATTGATGTGGCCCAGTCGATGCCTGACAAAGTGCGTCAGGTGATTACCCTGGGTTCACCCTTTGGTGATCCCCGAGGCACCACACTGTTCAATGTCATGCGTCGAATCAGCGGTAGTCAGGTCCCGCTGGAAGGGCAGGATTATGCGGGCTGGTGTGCGGGTTCGGAATGGGTAACACCGTCAGTGCCCGTCACCGTGATTTACAGTGAGCGCGACGGGATCGTGTCCACCTCGATAGCGCGGCTCCAAAATGACAAGGCCATACGCTATCGCAAGGTCAACGCCAGCCATATCGGCTTTTCTCACAACACCCGTGCGATCATCCTGGTCGCGGAGGTGTTAGCCGCTGCGCGCGCAGCGCAGTAGCTATTCTGATTGCGCGAGAATGTCTGCCAGCGCATCGTCGATGGTAGTAAAACGAAACTGAAAGCCCTCCTGCAGTGCCGCTTCCGGAATCACATACTGCCCTGTGGTCAGCAACGAAGAGACTTCCCCCAGTATCAGACGAAGGGCCAGCGGCGGCATGGGAAGGAGCGCAGGTCGATGCAGCGTTCTGCCTAGCGCTTTGGCGAAGTCCCGATTACTAACTGGTTGCGGTGCGGTGGCGTTAACCACCTCGGCCTCAATCTCGCCGCGCAGACAGGCCAGGAAAAGGGCAACCAGATCGTCGATGTGAATCCAGCTGAAGCCTTGCTTGCCGACGCCAATCGGGCCTCCGAGACCTAGCTGGAACGGCGGTAGCAGGTTGTTAAGTGCGCCGCCCCGGCCGAGGACGACACCAATGCGCAGGCATTGCACGGTGGTAGCGTCTTCGGCCTGCCGAGCGCAGGCTTCCCAGTCCCGGCAAAGATGCGCTGCGAAGTCTTCTCCCGGCGGTGCGCTTTCATTGAGAGCAGGCGAATCGCTGGCCCCGTAGTAGCCAATGGCTGACGCCGAAAGCAAGCGCTTGATATTCGGGTTGGCCTTAATACCGTCAACCAGTTGATTGGTGAGCTGCAACCGGCTTTCCCGCAGGCGGCTTTTTTGTTTTGCCGTCCAGCGCCGGGCAAAGAGGTTTTCGCCCGCGAGATTGATGATGGCTTCGAACGGCCAGGGCTGATCGGGCGGTGGTAGCGCCTCAATGTAACGCAAGGCTTCGGAGTCTTTGTGCTTTTTGCACCTTTTGCGTGTCAGGATTGTGACGCGATAGCCCTGCTCGAGCAGAGTGCTTGTCAGGTGACTGCCGACAAAGCCGGTGCCCCCGGTAAGCAGTATCTGTGGTCCAGCATCCGGCACTTTGTCACCTCGTTATTGTGTGAGCCTACGGTGTGTTTTCTGCGCTTCTGCAAGCACGTTCAACTATCTCACTATAGTACGCAAAGCAGGGGCTGTCCCGATTCGACTCATTATGCGGTGGCTGTGCGGTGCCCGATTGGGCTGGCAGGTGGTACACCGGGTGCGCGCTTATTTGCGGCTTTTGTTGCGCACCGCCTTCTTCTTTTTCTTTTCCCGGTTGTGCTGCAGTACATTGAGCGTGTCCATGTAGCTGACCAGTCTATCGAGATAGGCGGGAGAGACCGCCTGAATTTCGTTCAGGATTTTTACGGCGAGCATGTGAGGGTTCAGGGGGCCGGGGTTTTCCGGTTTCTGTTCCAGCGCAATGCGTACCTTGCGGTGTTTGGCGTTGATTAGCTTGAACTGTTGAAACTTGCTTGCAGCGCGCAAACCGTCCACTTCATTCACGGGTTCCTGCATCTGACCGACAGCGGCTTCAGGCTCGCCGAAGAGCTTTCTGTTTTGTTCCTGCAACTGCCGATCCAGTTTGCTGAGTGGTGCGGTTTGGGGCTGCGAGCTGTTGCTGCGCAGCGTTTTGATTAGCTGACTCAGGGGCGAAGGCTCTTGGTCTTCAGTAGCTCGCTGTTTCGGAGATGGCGTGCTCGGTAGGGTTTGTTGCAGGCATTGATCCGCTTTGCGATAGAGCCGCTGGGCAACCGCTTCGCGCTCGCCTTCCGCTCGCGCCAGCAGGTTTTCGGCGAGCAACAGGGATAGCGGCGGGTTTGACGCGCCAGTCTGCTCTCGCCATAGGGCGAGTTTCTCTTTCAACTGCGCGGGGTCGGGTCGGTCAGTCATTGTCTTCGCGATTGGCTGCGCGCGGAACCGGCGCCATTTCTACGCGGCGATTGCGGGCGCGGCCCTCGGCATCGGCGTTGGAAGCGACCGGTTGCTGTGCGCCGAAGGCGGCGGCAAACACCAGTTCGGCGGGCATGCCGGCGTCGATCAGGGCTCGGGTGACGGTCAGCGCCCGCTGCGCGGACAGCTCCCAGTTGTCATTGAAATTAAGGTTGCCCTCCTGAATCGGCAGGTCATCGGTAAAACCGCTGACCATCAGAATCTGGTCGTGTTCACTGAGATAAAACTGCAGCGGTTGGAGCAGGCTTTCCAGCAGGGCGCGACCTTCGTCCTGCAGTTCAGCGGAATTGAGTTCAAACAATACGCTACCGCTGATGCCGATACGGCCCTGCTCGAAGGTAATGCGACCTTGGGACAGTGGTGCAGCAAGGGCTTGTTCCAGAGCCTGACGCCGGGATTGTTCCGCTTCGCGCTTGGCGACTTCCTGCTTGAGCGACTGCGACAGTTCCAGTTGAAAACCCAGCGCCCATACCAGCAGCAAGACAAACACGCCGACCAGGCCGGTCATCAGATCGCCGAATACAGCCCAGATGGGGGGCTCCTGTTCGAGGCTGTTGTCGAGATCCGCCATTAAGCGTCACCGTTGTTTGCGGCGGATTCAGACTGCAGCCTGGCCAGCAGTTCCTGATGGGTCAGCAGGTTGTGGTCGATGATTTCACGGGCCTGATTCAGGTAGTACTCCATTTGCTCGTCGCTGCGCTGTCCGGTAGAGGCCAGTACTTCTTCCATTTTCTCCAGTCGCGACATCAGCTCGCCGTTAGCTTTGCCAAACTGCTGAACCGCAGCGGTGAAGACCTCGCCGAGGGCGGTGAGTTCTGCTGTGCTGGCTGAGAAGTGCGCAATCTGCTCGCTGAGAGCCTCGCTTTCGCTGGCGACCTTCTGATCGAAAGCTTCGGCGACGCTGCCGAGTTTTTCGTTGGAGCCTTCCAGCATGGACTGTACCGCTTCGCGTTGCAGGCGGGCATTTTCTTCGAGGCTGGCGGAAAGGCTCT
>JBFHCW010000113.1:0-7171 GCA_041585035.1 Litorivivens sp. | reverse complement strand
GGTTGCGCCGCGCCTGGTAGTGGCCGCGACGGACGCCCGGCATTTCAATGAGGTGGCCACCAACAGCTTTCGTTTTATGGGGGTGGAAGTCGGACCGCATGAATTGGCCGGCATTCACGGCACTGATGAGCGGGTTTCAGTGGCCAGCTATGCTGAAGCCGTAAAAATGTACTACGCCCTGATTGCCCGGTCGGGAGAGCTATAAAGCCCGCTCTCCCTCTCGCACAGAGCTAGTGTGAGGCGGCCGGTCGTTCGCCTCAATATGGTCCACTTTCCAGCCAAAACGCATCACCAGCACTGTCATTAGCGGGCTGATCAGATTAAAAAAACAAAACGGCAGATAGGTCAGGGTGCCCACGCCGAGCACAGTAGCGTGGTAAGCGCCACAGGTGTTCCAGGGCACGAGCACGGACGTCACCGTGCCGCTGTCTTCCAGTGTGCGGCTCAGGTTTCTGGGTGTTAACCCATACTTTTTATAAAGTTCCGGATACATTCTTCCGGCGATCAACAGTGTCAGATACTGCTCAGAAGCGGTCAGGTTCAATACGCCACAGGTGCCTGAGGTTGTCGCCACCAGCGACGTCGGCCCGCGCACCAGTCGATTTAATCCGCTGAGCAGGCTACTTAAACAGCCTGAAGCCTCCATCAACCCACCGAACACCACCGCACACAGAATCAACCAGATCGTATTCAGCATGCCAGCCATGCCGGAGGTGGAGAGCAGGCCATCGCTGAAGGTGTTGCCGGTCACAATACTGGTTTCAGCCACTATCGTGGCTGTCAGTCCGCGATAGAGACCGCTCCAGCCGTCGGAGCCTCCGATTTGGTAGACCAGCTCGCTTTGAAAAAGCAGTGAGCACAGGCTGCCCAGCAGGGTAGCAAAGAGCATCAGGGGGAGAGCAGGTGTTTTCCGAATAATGGCGATGACAACCAGAACCGGCACCAACAGCAGCCATGTGGATGTGTGCACGCTAGCATTGATGGCATCAATCATCTCGGCTGATTGCGCAATGCGGCCGTCGGCGGTGTGAGTCAGGCCGAGGCCAATAAACAAGGCCAGCGCAAGAAGAAAAGACGGCACGGTGGTTAGAAACAGATAGCGCACGTGATGAAACAGATCGACGCCGCAGACGCCGGAAGCCAGATTGGTCGTATCAGAGAGCGGTGAAAGTTTATCGCCGAAATAAGCGCCTGAAATGACAGCACCGGCCGTCACCGGCAGGCTCATTCCCAAACCCTCGCCTGTCGCCATCATGGCCACACCAATCGTGGCGGCCGTGGTCCAGGAACTGCCAACGGCCGTTGAGACAATGGCGCAGACAACGGCAGCCGCGGCGTAGAACCACGCCGGATCCGCCAGCTGCAAGCCCATGACGATCAGGGTCGGCACGATACCACTGACCATCCAGGTGCTGGCCATGGCGCCGATCAGCAGCAACATGAGTATCGGCATCAGTGCGATAAAAACCACCTTAAGCATACCGTCCTGGAGGGCGCCCCAGCTCGCGCCGTGCCGCAGCCCGATGACTGCTGCCATGACACCCGCGAGAATCAATGCGATCTGGTTGGGCCCTTCAATCGCGCTGTCTCCAAACAGGGCGACGTTGACCGCAAGCAGCAACAGCAGCAATGCCAGAGGCAGCAGGGCAAGCTTGATAGAGGGAGAGTGTGGGGGCGTGGACATAGTTGAGAGGCCAGTTTCGTTTGCCGCAGTATAGCAGCCAGAAAAGCCAAGCCCAGCGTGGGGCCTGTTTCGCCTGAATGGATGATGCTGGTAAGGGAGTTGCGGTCAATACTGTGAGAGGATTGAACCAATAAATAACAACAGAGGTGCCTATGGATTACGTCAGTGTTGAGCAGGCCCGCGAATTGGGCGGGCTGCGACTGGTGTTGTGCGCCGGTACGCCCGGCGTGTGGGGAGAAGCGATAAAAGCCGTATTGGCTCACAAAAACATTGCCTATACGCCGGTATTGCAGGAAGTGGGTGGTGAGAATCGCGCCTTGCGGGAGTGGACCGGGCAAACCAGTGCGCCGGTCATTGTCGATGGGGATAACCGGCAGCATGTGCTTTGGGAGAGCATGGTGCTGCTGGCTGAAGAGCTGGCGCCAGAGCCTGCGTTGATTCCGGCGTCGCCGGATCAGCGCGCCTTGCACTTTGGCCTGTTGAGAGAAGTTGCGGGGGTGGAAGGCCTTGGCTGGAACCGCCGGTTACAGTCTATTGCCTTGTCTGGTGGGCCGTCGGCTAATCCGGTATTAAAGCGTCTGGCCGACAAGTACGGTTATAGCGAAAAGGCCGTCGTTCGCTCGGAGGCGCGCACCGTGGAAATACTGTTGCTACTGTCGGCTCAGCTGCAGAACCACGGCCCCTATTTTTTCGGCGATCAACTTTCGGCCCTCGATTTCTACGTAGCGATTTTTATTGGCGTTATGATCAATCCGCTACCAGATGAACTTATCCCAATGCCCAAAGGGATGCGCGCCGGATTTTCCCATCCCTCACCAGCGATAATCGAAGCCCTCGATTCTCATTTGCGGGATCACCGGGATCGGATGTTTGAAAGTCATATCCAGACCCCCCTGGATTTTTAAGCAATCTGGGGAAAAGGGTTAAAGACGTGCCGTGTCGTGGTGACCACCGTAGCAGGCCCTTAAGATAGTGGCAGTTCAGCAGGCGGCCTATTGATACCTTGTTGCAGGACATATGCTGAAAGCTTATGTACAGCCAGGCCAGTACATACATTGAAAACTTATAAGGAGATCGGGCGGTTGAGCGCGCACGATAAAAAAACACCGAATTTACTGCTGGCGCTGACTGAGCTTCCGCGCACTTTTCTGGATGTGGGCATGCTTGGCTCGACGCGCTTCTTGCCGCAGAAGTACCCAGCGGGTGATGGCCATGGCGTATTGGTGATTCCCGGTTTTCTGGGTGACGATCTTTACAACCGCATGTTGATCAATTTTCTGAAAGGGCTTGGGTATCAGGCCATCGGTTGGGGGCAGGGTCGAAACCTCGGGCCGAGTGCGGAATTGCTCGACGGAATGATGCGGCAGCTGGAAGCGCTGGCTGAGCGCACGCAGGGTAAAGTCAGCATCATCGGTCATAGCCTGGGCGGCATCTACGCCCGAGAGATCGCGCGTGCAAGGCCGGACATCGTCCGTCAGGTGGTTAGTCTCGGAAGCCCGATTAACGATAACGGCCAGAGTACAACGGTCACCGCGCGGCTATACCGACTGCTCAACGGTGGGCCGGCTAAAGTCAATACCGTGCGATCGAAGCCACCCTCGGTTCCGATTAGCGCGGTGTATACCAAAACGGACGGCGTTGTGTTTTGGCAAAAGGCGCTGCAATACGATGGCCACGAACAGTGCGAGAACATCGAGGTTTTGGGCAGTCATTGCGGTCTTACCTGGAACTTTGCCGTTAACCACCTGCTGGCGGACCGGCTGGCACAAGACAAGGGCAGCTGGCAGCCTTTCAGGCAGCGCCGTTTGTGGCGACTTGTGTTTCCCGATAATCGTCGGGATCTGACGGCGCTTGGGCTGAACCTGTGACAATGTCGAAGCCGCTCAAAATCATTGTCGGCACGCTAGCCGTGCTATCTATGCTCGCTGTCGTTCTTTACTACGGCGCCCAGTACCAGATAAAGCGCTGGTATCTGGCAGAAGACCCGATTATCTGGTTGCCGGAAATTCGGGCCTTTGAAGCTGAAGATCGGAAGAACGGCTTGCAGAAAGATGCGGTCGTGTTTGTGGGCAGCTCCAGCATTCGATTCTGGGCGTCACTGGCTGACGATATGGCGCCGATTCCGGTAATACGGCGTGGCTTTGGCGGCGCCAGGCTGGGGGATGTTACGTTTTATGTCGATCGTATCGTGGCGCCCTACGAACCAGCGGCGGTGGTTTTGTTTGCAGGAACCAACGATATTGTGCCGGGGCGCAGCAAATCGCCAGAAGACATGTTGGCTCGTTATCAGGCCTTCGTTGAAAAAGTCTGGAGCCTGCTGCCGGGTACACCGATTTTTTATATTGCCATTACGCCGTCACCGAACCGGTGGTCGGTTTGGCCTATTGCACGCGAAGCCAATCAATTGATTCGAGAATTTTCCGAGCAGCATTCCAATCTGTATGTGATTGATACGAGCAGCGTGCTACTGGGTGACAATGGCGAGCCCCGACAAGAGCTTTATCGGGATGGTTTGCATCTTAGTGCCGCGGGTTATCAGGCCTGGACTGCGCTTATTCGACCGCGTTTGCTCGACTGGATGGGCGAGCGCCAGCACTTAACATCAAGAGATATCCAAAGGAGAGATCCATGAAAAATCTGTTTTCGATCGCTGGAAAAGTTGCCGTGGTTACCGGTGGCTCGCGGGGTATCGGTGCGATGATTGCCCGAGGATTCTTGGAGAATGGTGCGAAGGTCTATATCAGCGCACGCAAGGAAGAGGAACTTAAGGCAACCGCACAGGAACTGTCGGCGTTTGGGGAGTGTGTGCCCATCGTTGCCGATCTGGGCTCCCAGGCTGGCACCGAAGCGTTTGCGAAAGCCCTTCAGGAGCGCGAGCCCAAAATCGACATTCTGGTCAACAACGCCGGCGCCAGCTGGGGGGGCTCGTTGGATGATTTTCCGGAAAATGGCTGGGACAAAGTCATGCAGGTGAATGTAAAGTCGATCTTCTTTCTGACGCAAAAGCTGTTGCCGCAACTGCGTGCCGCTGGCAGCAAGGACGATCCGGCGCGAGTGATCAATATTGCCTCGATCAATGGTCTGACCAACCCAAAACTCGAAAACTATTCCTACTCTGCCAGCAAGGCGGCCGTGATTCAGTTGACCCGGCATATGGCGGCGGATCTCTCCAAGGACAATATCAATATCAATGGCATCGCGCCGGGCTTCTTTCCCAGCAAGATGACGGCCTACCTGATCGATGAGGTGGCTGAAACTGCGCCGACCGCGATCCCGCGAGGCCGGATGGGACAACCGGAGGATATCGCCGGTACCGCTATTTATTTGAGCTCACGTGCGTCGGCCTGGGTGTGTGGTCATACCCTTGTGCTTGACGGTGGCTCCGTAGCGCAGGCGGGCTGATCAGTAAAAAAGCAGGGGGTGACTGGCGTCAGCGCGCAATATGCTGTCCAGATCGAGGTCTTCATCTTCTGGGTAAAGGATGTTAATCGTCAGGCGCGGCTCTGACAGGAAGGCGGCAGGGCCAAGTGCACCGACGGTTGTGCTGACGTTGAAGAAATTCTCTTCGCGCCCGTTTACCTGCAGCTGCACCCTAAAGCTGGCCATTGGCTCCATTTTGGCAGCGCGTTGCTTCCAGTCTGCCGGCACGGCGGGGTGTTTTTCCATCTCATTGATGTAACGCTGATCTTCCGGGTTGTTGCTAAACAAAGCCGCTTGCTGGCTTGCCATCAAGATGGCGGACAGGGTGTTTGCGCGGTCACTTTCATAGGTGGGGTCGGCATTGGCAAACACAAAGTCGAAATTGTTGTCGAGCTTGGCTAACACTTCCTCGGGCACCTGCTGGGTGAACAGGCTGACGAAGCCCCGGTTCACCATCAAAATATTGGAGCGACTGTCCAGCAGAGTGGCGGGCAGTGGGTCGAGCGCGCGCAGCGTGCGCAGCATGGCCTTACGCAACCAGCTAATTTCCGGGCTGTTGAAGTCGAGTCGCGGCTCCTCCGGAGCAAAGCCTGCCGCTATCCGTAAATGATTGTGATCGCGTTTGCCCAGTGTCAGGGCATCGGCTACCTGCTGAATCAGGGTTTCACTGGGCCGACATTCGCCCGTTTCCAGCCGGCTGACGTGGCGCGGTGAACAACCCAATCGATACGCTAACTCCTCCTGGCTGATCTGGTGGACACCACGCCAGAATTTGAGAAACCGGGGGAAGGCAAATTCATCCTGTACAAATTTCATTCGATTGTGTCGTTCCTGTTCAGCAGGCTAAGTGATTGCTTCGGCCGTCTATAGTGCCCATGTTTGCATGGAGGTTATTGTAAGTAGCTTACGTTAAAGGAAAAAATACCTCTTTGCGTCACCGACGTGTCACGTCGTGGCGGCTGGCCGCTTGCCCGAAGATAATGCGGTTGTGACTGATTTTGTGTGCGATTCGGCGCAATCACTATAACAAGACTACCACGACCACCTGCGGGTGGGGTGGGTTAAACAGCGGAGTATTCTAGGATGCGGCATTCCATTTTCACCTATGTCGGGCTGGCGCTATGCGCGCTGACCGCACTTCCTGTGCTGGGGCAAGGGCGAGTAATAGAAGAGGTCATTGTTACAGCGCAAAAGCGCGCGCAAAACCTGCAGGATGTGCCCATCTCTGTGGCGAGTTTTGAGAGTGATTTTTTTAACGATAAGGCTATTTCCGATGTGGGGGAGCTGGTCCAGTACACACCCAATGTAAAATTCAATAACTCCCAAGGCCACTCGCCAGTACTCACGATTCGAGGCTTCGGTACACCGCCGCTGGGTCGGGGGCTGGAACCGTCTGTGGGGGTTTCCATCGACGATGTGTTTTACGGCCGCGCCAGTTATATAAACGACACCGCATTTGATATGGCTCGGGTGGAAGTCTTGCGAGGCCCACAGGGAACCCTGTTTGGCAAAAACACGATCGCCGGAGTCTTTAGCTTCACTACCCGTGATCCGGGCTTTGAACGCTCCGCCTATATCAATCTCGGCGCCGCCAAATACGACGAGAAGCGCTTTGAAGGCGCGGTATCCATTCCTTTGATCGAAGACAAACTGGCGATGCGGGTTGCCCTCCGATATCGGGATCGCGATAGCCACGTGTACAACACCGCACGTGATGAACAGAACAGAGTGGAGGACCGCGGTGGGCGGATCAAGCTCAAGTGGTTTATCGATGAAAGCTCGGATCTGCTGTTGAATTTCTGGGCTTCGGAGCACCGTGAAATTGGCCTGATTACGCAGATCGCCAAAGCCAGTGAGCGCTCGCGAGATCAGTTTCGCAGCGAAGCCAATGGTGATCCTGAGTTTGAAGATGACCCCTGGAATGGTACGACGTCGATGGATAGCGAGACCTTTTCCGATCGAGACACCCTCTCTGCCAGTTTCAAGTACAGCAAGGACTTCGGTGAAGTCGGTCTGGCCAGTGCACTGTCAATGACACTCATAGGCGGCACGTCTGAGTTCGAAGGC
>JBFHCW010000112.1:0-7184 GCA_041585035.1 Litorivivens sp. | reverse complement strand
ATGACGACTATTGCCGCAATAAACTCGGTCGCGACGGCGCGCTGGGTAATATTGATCGCAGCAAATTGAACATCAATGGCTCCTCGATCGCTACCGGGCACCCCTTTGCCGCGACCGGCGGTCGGATCGTCGCCACCTTGGCGAAGATGCTGGAAGAAAAGGGCAGTGGCCGCGGTCTTATCTCGATCTGCGCCGCCGGTGGGCAGGGCATAACGGCCATCCTGGAGCGTTAATCGCGTTTCTCTTTGGGGGGGCGACGCGGTATTTGTTAGGCTAGGCTCCGAAATGTGCCAATCGGAGTCTGGCTGTGAAAACCGTCACGTTGAAAACCCAATCCGGCAACATGCCGGTTTACCTGTTCGAGCAGGAGCAAACGGCGCCGCTGATTATTCTGCTGATGGACGCGATTGGCGTTCGCGACGAGATGCGCAATCTGGCTCGAGATCTGTTTTGCGAGGGTTATACGGTTGCTCTGCCAAGCCTGTATTACCGCGACGGCCACCACGAAGATATGGATTTCAGCAATCCCAAGGTGCACGAAACGGTGATGCATCTTTACAGCGGTTATAGCCACGCAAAGGCAAAGGAAGATATTGGCGCTGTACTGGAACACTTCTCAGAACGTCCTGTCGGGCTGCTGGGTTTTTGCATGGGCGGGGCTAACGCTCTGTATCTTGCCGGTGCGTTTCCTGAGGACATTGCTGCGGCTGCTGCCATCCATCCCGGCGGTATCGCGACCGAGGCTGAAGACTCGCCCCACAGGCTGGCGGTGAAAGCCAAGGCTGAGCTCTATATCGCGGTTGCCGACGAAGACCCTTACGCATCAACTGAACAGGTTGCCGAGCTTGAACGTGCGCTGTCGAGTGCTGCGGTGCCCTATCAGCTCGACGTCTACGACGGTGCCCATCACGGCTTCGCCTTTGCTTCTCTGCCGTCTTTTAACCATGATGCCCAGCAGCGCTACTGGCGTGAAAGCACAGACCTGTTTGCCCGTCGTCTGAAGGGATAAGAGGCTTTGAGCGCATGGTGAATGTCGTGCAACGCTTGCGAGCCAGCCTTTGTCTGGCTCTGCTTCTCGGGCTGACAACACAGGCTGCACTTGCTCTGACTGCTGGTGATCCGATACCTGATTTTCGACTGCCCGGCTTGTTGGCCAAGGGCGAGTTAAGCCGGAAGCATCTGCTTGGCCGTGTAATCTATCTAGATTTCTGGGCGTCCTGGTGCGGGCCATGCAGAAAATCAATGCCGGCCCTAGATGAACTCTATCGACAGTTTGGTGATCAGGGTTTCGCGGTGGTGGCCATCAATCTGGATGAGAGTGAAGGCGAAGCCCGAGATTTTTTAATGCGCTTCCCGGTAAGTTACCCCGTGCTAAAAGACGATGGCCGTTCCTTTGTGCGCTTTGCGCTGACCGGACTGCCGCAGGGTTACCTGCTGGATCGTCAGGGGAGGGTGACGGCCGTGCACAAAGGCTTTCAGCAGGGCGACGAGCGTCTCTTGAAAAATCAGATCGTTCGCCTGCTGAAAGAAGGTTCGTGATACCGCTGTCATAAAAGCTTGCAGTGGCAAGCTTCTCCTCTCATCAGCGAATCTCGAAATGCTCCAGGGGCATATCCATCATGCTGCCGACAGAGCCGCGCATGGTTTCGGCGTGGCCGATAGCTCGGGGCAGTAAGCGCTCAAAGAAAAACTCTGCTGTTTCCAGCTTCGATTCGTAAAAGGCTCTGTCTTCCGGGTTTTCTGCCAGTTTGCGCTGTGCGGCTTCCGCCATACGCGCCCAGAAAAATGCCATGGTTACGTAGCCACTCACCATCAGGAAGTCATAAGACGCGGCGCCCACGGCATCCCGGTTGCGCGAAGCGCGCAGCAGAATGCCGAGGCACAGACGGTTCCAGCGAAAAGTGTGTGACAGCAATTTACGGCCGTATTTGCTCATGCCGGGCTTGAACAGAATACTGAAACCGTATTTGTACAGTCGCTTGCTGAAACTGCGGTAGAGCTTGAGTCCATCGAGAATGACTTTGCGGCCGAGCAGGTCCATGGCCTGAATGCCGGTGGTACCTTCGTACAGGGTCGATATGCGGGCGTCGCGAACAATCTGCTCCATACCATGCTCTGTGATATAGCCGTGACCGCCAAACACCTGCATGCCGTAGTTGGCGCTTTCCAGACCGGTCTCGGTCAGGAAGGCTTTCAGTATCGGCGTCACAAAGCCCAGCATATTGTCAGCCTTGGCGCGCTCTTCCTCGGTTTCGCTGAACATCATCAGGTCGCCCTGACGCGCGGCGTCATAGAGCATGGCCCGGCCACCTTCAGCGAAGGCTTTTTGGGTGAGGATCATGCGTCGCACATCCGGGTGGTGGATGATGGCATCGCCGGGTTTGTCCGGGTTCTTGTGGCCGGACAGCGAGCGCATGGAGTAACGCTCCATCGCATAGGGGTAACTGTTCTGATAGGACAGCTCGGAAGCAGCCAGTCCCTGAATGGCCGTGCCGACACGGGCCGTGTTCATAAAGGTGAACATGCAGGCCAGCCCTTCGTTTTTGGGGCCGAGCATGTAGCCTTTGGCGCCGTCAAAGTTGATGACGGCGGTGGCATTGCCGTGAATGCCCATCTTTTCTTCGAGGGAGCCGCAGCTGACCTTGTTGAACTCGCCCATCTCACCGTTTTCGTCGACATGGAATTTGGGCACGATAAACAGGGAAATGCCCTTGGTGCCTTCCGGGGCGTCGGGGGTGCGCGCCAGCACAATGTGAACGATATTGTCGGTGAGGTCGTGTTCACCGGCGGAGATGAAAATCTTGGTACCGGTCAGCGAAAAGCTGCCGTCGTCGTTGGGCTCGGCGCGAGTGCGCATTTGGCCGAGGTCGGAACCGCAATGAGATTCCGTCAGGCACATGGTGCCGGTCCACTCGCCGCTGGTGAGCTTGGGCAGGTAACGCATTTTCTGCTCATCAGTACCGTGAACGTAAAGGGTGTTCATAGCGCCCAGGCTCAGACCGGGGTACATGCCCCAGGCCCAGTTGGCGGTACCTACCAGCTCGGATTTGAGCAGGCCCAGCGACAGGGGCAGGCCCTGACCTCCGTACTCTGCCGGGTGAGACAAGCCCTGCCAGCCGCCCTCTATCCACTGTTGATAGGCTTCCTTGAAACCCTCGGGAGTGGTGACCTTGCCGTTATCGAAGGCGCAGCCCTGTTTGTCGCCCACGGCGTTGAGTGGAGACAGGACTTCTTCACAGAACTTGGCGCATTCGCTGAGAATGGCATCGATCATGTCCGGGGTGGCATCTTCACCGCAGGGCAGGCCTGCGTAGTGCTTGGGAAAGTCGAGCACCTCGTTGATCACAAACTTGATGTCACGGGTTGGGGCTTTGAATACGGCCATGGTAAACCTCAGGGTGAATCAGATTGGGCCGAACTATAGTCAATGGAGGCGTTGGGTAAATTGGCCGCAATGGAGCGCTGTCGGGTGACTTCGGTCAATGCGTGGCCTGACAGGTCATACCAATGGGGTAGGGTGGCCGCGGGGCCCTAGGAATCGCCAGAGCGTTTTGCTGTAATCTGGCCAGACATAAAATCAGGGGATGCTCATGGACTTACAGCAACTGGCACAGCGCATTGAACGGCTCGAGGCGATTGAAGCGATCAAGCAGCTCAAATACCGTTATTTCTATCATTGCGACCAGAAGCAGCCAGATAAAGTGCGCCAGTGTTTTGCTGATGGGCCGGTGAAGATCGAGTATGGTCGGGTGGGCAACTTTGAGTCCGCCGATGCGATGATTGAGGTGTTTGCGAGGCTGGCCTGTGAGCCTCATATTGTGGAAATGCACCATGCCCAAAACCCGCAGATTGACATAAAGTCTGATAACGAAGCTACCGCGATCTGGGGTATCTTCTATTATCTAATTGATACCCGGCAGCAGATTGCCACCCAGCTCGGTGGTTTTTATGAAGACAGTTACCGCTGTGTCAGCGGGGAGTGGAAGATTTCAGCCACCCGCTTTGATGTGAAGTCTACGCAGATACTGTCGCTGGGCGATGACCGGGTACAGGCTGTCTTCGCCGGAGCGCAGGCGCCGGCGGAGCTGGATGACCCGGAAAACCAGGCAGGCTAGACCTGCGCAGTAATGCAGGAGCGCGTATGAGCAGTGCCATTGAATTGACCTATCACCCGCTGGCAGTCGGTGGCTATCTTGCGCAGATAACGCTTAATGCGCCGCAGAAAAGCAATGCGCTTTGCGATGAGATGGTTGTCGCGCTTGACGATGTGTTGAAAGAGCTTGCGCAGGATGAAGAAGCCGTCGCGGTGCTGCTGGATGGCGGCGGAGGCAAAAACTTTTGCGCGGGAGCCGATGCCCGACAGTTGCAGACGGTGGCCTTAAGCGGCGCCGAAAACAGTAGGCAGATCGACGACTTTTTTGCCAACAGCTACCGCCTGCTCTACCGTTTGCATCATTTCCCCAAACCGGTGATCTGCTGGGCCAGCGGGGTGGTGATGAATCTGGGGCTCGGATTGCTGGCGGCTGCCAGCCATCGCATCGCGACTCCCAGCAGCGCCCTGGCGATGCCTGAAATCACGATTGGTTTTTACCCGGACGCGGGGGCCACCTGGTTTATGCAGCAGATGCCGGGGCGCAGCGGTCTGTTCTGTGCACTGACAGGCGTCGAATTGAATGCCGGTGACGCACTTTATAGCGGTCTGGCCGATTATTTTTTGCCCGACGCGCGCAAGCAGCCCCTGATTCAACAGTTAACCCGCTTGGAGTGGCAATTTGACGCAGTGGAAGACGCTGAAATGCTCACCGAGGCACTCACCGATTTTGAAGTCGAATCCAATACCCGTCTGCCCCAGTCTCACCTGAAAGTCCGGGCGGATCTGATCGAATCCCTGTGTGAAGACTGCTCGCCCGCAGCGGTAGAAAACGCTTTTGCCGGTCTGCATGGGGACGACCCCTGGCTGAATGCGGCCGGACGCAGCTTTGCCGCGGGTTCTGCCTCGACGGCCTGTCTTGTGCTGGAGCAGTTTCAGCGTGGTGCTGGTTTGGCACTTATTGATGCGTTGAAACTGGAAATGGTGGTCTCCGCTAACCGAGCCCGGGACCTGGAATTTATCGAAGGCGTTCGGGCGCGTTTTTTTGACAGGGACAACAGACCCCAGTGGGCTTACTCGCAATTGCGCGAGGTGCCGCAGTCTCTGGTGTTCGATCTTTTTAGTCCACCCTGGTCTGTTCATCCGTTGGCGGATCTGGGCGTCTGACTATCGCCAGTAGCGTTGCGATTGCTTGGTGATATGGGTACCTTAGCGCCTCTTTTTTACAGTTCAGGTAGCGACGCGTGAAAAGCTTTCCCCTTAAGCCTCGTTTCAGTGAAACGGATGCGATGGGCCATATCAATAACACGTCCATTGCGGTGTGGTTTGAAACGGCGCGCCTCGAGTTTTTGACCGATGTGTTTATAGAGAAGGGGGGCGAACAGCCGAACTGGTTTATGGCGTCCCAGACCATTGATTATCTGGGCGAAAATTTTTTCGGCATCGAAGTTCGCATGGATCTATCGGTCATTCATATCGGCAACACCTCCTTCAAGGTCGGTTGCAAGATGTATCAGAGGGACAAGCAGACCGTGCGTGCCTCAGCGGTGCTGGTGTATGTGGATAGAGCTTCGAAAAAGCCCACGCCCATTCCGCCTCAGATGCGAGCGGTGCTGGAAAGTGAGCTGGACAGCAACTGGGTCTGAACAGTAAGGCGGGCGATGGCCTATCGCCCACCGCAGAAGTTAATCAGTCAAAGGCCCGCGGCATTTTCATGTTGAGTGCATTCAGGCCGCCGTTTACCCCGATGATATCACCGGTCAGATAGCTTGCCGCCGGCGACGCCAGATACACCGCGCAGCTGGCAATATCCTCAACCTCACCAAGGCGCCCCATCGGGGTCAGGTCGACCATCGCCTGTTCAATCTCGTCGTTCAGTACGGTTTTCAGCGCCTCGGTGCGGGTGGAACCCACAGCTATGGCATTGACGCGGACCTTGGGGGCAAATTCCTGCGCCATTTCCCGGGTGAGAAATGTGAGGGCGCTTTTGGCCGTGCCGTAGGCGGTGAAGAACGATGAGGTTTCCTGACCGGCAATCGACGATATATTGAGAATGCTGCCGCCGCCGGCGCTCTCCACCATTTTCGGGATAACCAGCTTTGACAGGGCAAAGGCGGTGCTTACGTTAAACTGAAAGGCCGAGTTGAATTCTTCCACCGAGGTTTTCAGCATGGGCTTGGGCGGAAAGCCGCCGGCGTTGTTAACCAAAATGTCGATCCGGCCGAAGGTGCTCATGGCTTTATCTACCAGCGCCTCCAGTTGGTCCTGCTTCATCACATCGGTGACGACAATCAGTGCCTTGCGGCCGAAACTCTCGACGGCAGCGGCGGTTTCCTGCAATTGTGACTCGGTGCGAGCGGCCAAAACCACGTCGGCGCCGACTTCTGCGTAGGCTTTGGCGATGGCCGCACCGATGCCCCGGCCAGCGCCGGTGATCAGTGCAACTTTGTTATCCAGACGAAATTGATCCAATATGCCCATACCGTTATCTTGCCTCGCTTTGTGAACGGGTAAATTCAGCTTTCTATTCAACACCTTACGCGCTGTAATTAGGTCATCCGATTGGGTGATACTTGGTGCGCGGAGCCTGTGACAGAATTTTGTACCAAGCTGGTAGAAAGCTACATTACATTCAGGATATGCGTGAATAGCGTAAGGAGATTGCCATGAGTCAGGTATCGCAGGTGCCGCGCAAGCCGCACCGTATAGAGGCGAAGGAATTACCCGAGCGTTACGCCCGAGGCTGGTACTGTCTGGGATTGGCAGAGGAATATACCGAAAAGCCGGTAAAGCTGGACTATTTCGGAACGCGTCTGGTTGCCTACCGCGGTGAAGACGGCCAGATTCACGTGCTCGATGGCTACTGTCCGCACATGGGCGCGGATCTCAGCGAAGGCTGTGTCGAAGGCAACTCCATCCGCTGTCCTTTCCACGACTGGCGTTGGGGCGCCGATGGCGTTTGTGACGATATTCCCTATGCCAAACGCATTCCGCCCAAGGCGGTGATCGGAGCCTACCCGACCTGTGAAGAAAATCACCTGCTGTTTGTCTGGTACGATCCCGAAGGCAACCCGCCCATTGAAGAGCAGGCTAT
>JBFHCW010000111.1:0-7202 GCA_041585035.1 Litorivivens sp. | reverse complement strand
TTCGACTCCGCCACCGATGCCTGGGCGGAATCCGGTCGCAGCACAAAACCCTATCTGATGGGCGGCTTCTGGTATTCTCTGGCCGACGGTGCCGATCAGGCCCTGCAGAACTATGTTTTCGACTACCTGAAAATCTTCGGCGAAGACGAGGCCCGCTCAATCGCCAAGACCATGAAAATGCATACTCCCGAAGCGATTGTCGAAGGCATCAAGGCCATCGAGGCGCTGGGAGCCGAAGAAATCCAGCTGGTGCCCGCCACGGCCGACATCAAGGAAGTGGAGCGTCTGGCCAAACTGCTGTCCTAAACCATCATGCCCGAGTTACCCGAAGTCGAAACCGTGCGCCGGGGGATTGAAGCCCCCCTGCGCAACCAGCAGATCAACCGCATGATCATTCGCGATCCGCGTCTGCGCTGGCCGGTGGATGATGCCCTGCCCGCGCAGATAGCCTCCGCTACCGTAAGCGGTGTGAGTCGCCGGGCAAAATACCTGCTGGTGGAAACCGATCGCGGCAGGCTGATGGTGCATCTGGGCATGTCGGGGCGGCTCTACTTTGTACCGGCGGGAACCCCCGCCGGGGTGCATGACCATATCGACTGGGAACTGAGCAACGGTCAGGCCCTGCGCTACACCGATCCGCGCCGCTTTGGCTCGGTTCACTGGCTGCTGCCCGAGAGCAGCGGCCACGCCCTACTGGATCATCTGGGCCCCGAGCCCCTGTCTGACGATTTCACAGGCGAGCTGCTGTACCAGCGCTCACGCAAGCGCAGCAGTGCGGTAAAAACCTTCATTATGGACGGGCGCATCGTGGTGGGCGTGGGCAATATCTACGCCAACGAAGCCCTGTACCGCGCCGGCATTCACCCGAAGCTGGCCGCGGGCAAAGTGTCGCGCCCCCGCTATGAAAAGCTTGCCAGCGAAATCAAGCTGGTGCTGAGCGAAGCCATCGCCCAGGGCGGCACCACCTTGAAAGACTTTCTCGGTGGTGACGGCAAGCCCGGCTATTTCAAACAGGAGCTGTCGGTTTACGGTCGCGGCGGCCTGCATTGTTTGCGCTGCGACAGTCTGCTCAAGGAAATCCGCCTGGGTCAGCGCGCCACCGTATTCTGCCCCAGCTGCCAGAAGCGCTGATTTTGGCTGGGCGCGCGCCCGTGCTACCATTGCCCGCCTTCGAATAGAGCAGCAGACACGCAAATTATGGCGGGAATTATCTACCCTGGTACCTTCGACCCCATCACTTTGGGCCACGTTGATCTGGTGCGTCGTGCCAGCAAACTGTTCGACCGCATCATCATTGCGGTAGCGCAGAGCGACAAGAAAAACCCCCTGTTTTCGCTTGAAGACCGCATTGAGCTCTGCCGCAAATGTTTTGCCGACATTCCTGGCATGGAGTATGTGAGCTTTACCGGGTTGACCATCGACCTGGCCGAAAAGCTGGAGTGCTACACCTTTTTGCGCGGTGTGCGCGCCGTTGCCGACTACGAGTACGAACTGCAGCTCGCTCGCATGAACCGCGCGATGAACCCGCAGGTAGAAACGCTGTTCCTGACGCCGGGCGAAGGCCTGTCTCACGTCTCGTCCTCGCTACTGCGTGAGGTCGCCGCCATGGGCGGCGATGTATCGCGCTTTGTCCCTCCCCATGTGCTGGACGCCCTGAACGGCAAGTTCGATTAATCATGGCCCTGCTTATCACCGACGAATGCATCAATTGCGACGTATGCGAACCGGTGTGTCCAAACAATGCCATTTACATGGGCGAGGAAATCTACGAGATTGATCCGGATTTCTGCACTGAGTGCGTCGGCCACTTTGATGAGCCTCAGTGCGTGACCGTCTGTCCGGTGGACTGCATCCCCGTTGACCCGAATCACGTGGAAAGCAAAGAAGAACTGCACGCCAAATACATCGCTATTCAGCAGTTGTAGCCCCCTGTTCTAATGGGCCGTTGCCAATGGAGCCGCGCCATGCGAATTCTGCTTATTGCTATCACCTCCCTACTACTGGCCTGCTCGGCCAAACTCACCGATACCCGCGCAGAACCGAAAACCGATATTGTGCCGGAAGCAGCGTCGGGCTTTTCTGGCGTCAAGCAGGCGACCGCCTCAGAATTTATGGCGGTGACCGCCAACCCCTACGCCACTAACGCCGCCCGCGACATCCTCGCCAAAGGCGGCAGTGCCGTCGATGCGGCGATCGCCGCCCAACTCGTGCTGGGGCTGGTGGAGCCTCAATCCTCGGGCATTGGTGGCGGCGCCTTTGCCCTGCACTGGGATGCCGGACAGCAGACCTTAAGCGCCTGGGACGGGCGCGAGACCGCGCCCGCCAATTTGAGCGATGAGCACTTTCTCAAGGACGGCAAGGCGATGTCCTTCTTTGAGGCGGTTATTGGCGGTCATTCGGTCGGCACGCCCGGCGTCATTGCCCTGCTGGAAAGCCTGCACCTGCGCCACGGTAAACTGCCCTGGAAAACCCTGTTTCAACCGGCCATTGCACTGGCCGAAAGCGGCTTTGTGATTTCGCCCCGGCTTCATACCCTGCTGGAAAAAATGCCCAAAGTCGCCGTTAACCCGGCCATCACCGACTACTTTTTTGAGGCTGACGGCAAAACACCGAAGGCTGCCGGTACTCGTCTGCGCAACCCGGACTATGCCGACAGCCTGCGCCTGATCGCCCGCCAGGGCGGCAAGGCTTTTTACCGGGGCAAACTTGCCAAAGCCATAGTGGCGGCAGTGCAGAACGATCCCAATCACACCGGCCTGTTAAGCGAGCAGGACCTGGCCGATTACCGGGCCATTGAACGACAGGCGGTGTGCAGTCCGTTTCGTCAGTACCGGGTCTGCGGTATGCCGCCACCCTCCTCGGGCGGCACCACCGTGGGTGCGATTCTCGGCGCCCTGCAGCATGTCACTAGCAAAGGCGACAGCCTGCACCAGCAATGGCACCACTTTGCCGAGGCTTCCCGGCTGGCCTTTGCCGATCGCAATCACTATATCGGCGATCCGGATTTTGTTGCCGTGCCCACACAGGGTCTGGTTGACGCCGCCTACTTGAAACAGCGCAGCAGCCTGATTCAACCGGGCGCGCGCATGCGCGATGCGCCTGTCGGCAAACCGCCGGGCGCTGGCGATACGCGCCTCGTCAGCAGTCACTCGCCGGAGCTGCCCTCGACCACGCACCTGTCCATCGTCGATGCCGAGGGCAATATCGTCAGCATGACCAGCAGCATTGAAACCGCCTTCGGCTCGCGAGTCTTTGTCGGCGGCTTCCTGCTCAACAACCAGCTCACCGACTTTTCCTTTGAGCCGGAAAATGCCCGGGGCCTGATTGCCAACCGTCCGCAGGGCGGCAAGCGACCGCGCTCTTCCATGGCGCCAACCATCGTGTTCGAACAGCAGCAGCCGCGACTGGTGATCGGCTCGCCCGGCGGCTCGCGCATTATCAATTACGTAGCCCGTTCGATCTGGGATATTCTGGAAAATCGTCAGCCCGTCGCTGAAGCGCTTGCCGCACCGCATGTGATTGCCATGGGCCGTGGTATCGAACTGGAAAAGGGGCGCATCAACCCGACGCTGCCCGGCAAGCTTGAAGCGCTCGGACACAGTGTCCGTTTGCGGGACCAGACCTCGGGCCTGCACGCGATCTGGATTGGTGATAAGGGTTTGGAAGGGGGCGCCGACCCGCGGCGCGAAGGGACGATATCCGGGCGTTGACGCCAAATACCCAAGGTAAATCAAGCCAACGTCATTGCGAACGCAGTGAAGCAATCTCTTCAAGCGTGGCAGCGAAACCAGGAGGTCGCTCCTCGCGATGACCGCGCTGCTGGCAAGCTTTAAAGCCTAAACGCTGGCACGCTCGGCCAGCACCCGCTCCACCGTATCGACAATCACCTGAGTCTGACGGTCCACCTCGATATTCACTCGCTCACCCACACTCAGCTTCGACAGGTTGGTCACCCGCAGGGTTTCCGGAATCAGGCAGACCGAAAAAGTTGCATCGTTTTTATCTATATCGGCGATCGTCAGGCTGCAGCCGTGCAAGCCAATAAAGCCTTTTTTAAAGACATATTTCAGCAGTTCAGGTGGCAGGCGGAAGGTCATGGTGCAGTTGTTTTCGGGTCTATCCCGTGCCACCAGTTCCGCGGTGCCATCCACATGCCCGGAAATCAGGTGGCCGCCAATTTCCGCACCCTGGCTGGCCGATCGCTCGACATTGAGCCAGTCACCTTCACGTAACTCCCCAAGGGTGGTCAATGACAGGGTTTCCTGCATGGCGTCAAAATGTACCCGAACGCCGTCGATCACCGTGACGGTCATGCACACGCCATTCAAACCGACGCTGGCACCGATGGTCAGCCCCTCAACCAGCGCGTCATTGAGCTCGACAACAAGCTGGCTCAGCCCCGGCTTTTGCTCAAGCCCAACCAATTGAAAAGCGCCGGCCACAATACCCGTGTACATAACAACTCCAACTCTCAGATCAATGTCACGGTGGCGGCGATCAGCAACTGAGACACAAAATACAGGGGCAGCCCCCACAGACGATTGAAAAACCCGGGCGCCACAAAGCGGTTGCGCGCCACGGCCAGATCCGACACCGCAAAAGCAACGGCCCCCACAATAATCCAGCCTTCACCGGTCGCGACGGCCAGACAAACCATGGCAGAGATCACCACAATATAAGCCACCACCGCCACCTGAAACTGGCGATTCAAATACGGCCACAGCCAGCGCAGAACAACCGCAGCCACCAGCGTCATCGCGGCCACTGCGCCCAGTAGCGTTACCCCATCAAGCGGGAGCTGGAGAAAGGCAACGGCATACGCAAGATGCCCCAGCAGAAAAGCCGCCATGCCGGCGAGAAAGGCCGGCCCTTGGCCGGGCGGTATCAGCAGGACATCGCCGGCCATACACAAGACCAGCCCCACCAGAATCCACTGACCGTAGCCGGTATCGAGGGCACCACTGGCCAGCCCGGCCCAGATAAAAGCCAGTGCCGCCAGCGGCTTGAACAACCATTCAGCGCGACGTACACCCTGGCGCTCAAACACCAACAGAAAGACCACACTCAACAGGCAGGTGAGGGCGGGTAGTGGAACGGATGCGAGCAACATGAAGCCTCCAGTATTGGGCAGCAGCGCAATATTGTTTACTATGGCTCCCCGCATAACAAGCCAGCCCCTCGGTTTAGGGCCAATAAACAACATAACAAGGACTTACACATGGGTAATACTCTTGGGAAAATCGCCACCCTCGCTTTCTGGATTGCGGCCGTCGTCAACCTGATCACGCCCTTTGGCAGCGCCGCGCCGTGGATTACCGGCATCGCCATTGCCCTGCTGGTAGCCCACGGCATTGAATGCATTGTGTTCCGCAAACACATTCAGGCCGACCCGAAAGTGCCCGCCGCTCAGGGCTACCTGCTGGTACTGCTGTTTGGTGTGCTGCACAGCGGCCAATGGATGAAGAAATCCGCTGCCTGAGCCCAACGCCGTGATGGAGAACGCCACCGCACACTGGTAGGATTGCGCTTTTGACCAAGTAAGTATTGAGGCCGTCAATGAAGCGAGTCGTATTCAACCAGAAGGGTGGCGTTGGCAAGACCAGCATTACCTGTAACCTGGCTGCGATCAGTGCCTGGAAGGGCTACAAAACCCTGGTGGTCGATCTGGACGTGCAGGGCAACAGCAGCGAGTACCTGATCGGTACGCAATTTCGCGAGCTGAATGACAACGCAGCAGACTTTTTCCGGCAGAAGCTGTCTTTCTTTGGCAAGGGCAAAGAGCCCCGCGACTTCATCTACAATACCGAATTCGAAAATCTGTATCTGATGCCCTCCAGCCCCGAGCTGGCCAGCATCGAGCGGGATCTGGAATCGCGCCACAAGATCTACAAACTGCGCGACGCGCTGGATAACCTGTGCGACGAGTACGAGCACATTTACATCGATACGCCGCCGGCACTGAATTTCTACAGCCGCTCGGCACTGATCGCCTGTGACTCGCTGCTGATTCCGTTTGATTGCGACAGCTTTTCATCCGGCGCGCTGATGGGCCTGCTGGATACCGTGGCCGAGATCAAAGAAGACCACAACCCCAAACTGGAACTGGAAGGCATTGTGGTCAACCAGTTTCAGGCTCAGGCCTCACTGCCGCAGCAGCTGACCGAAGAACTGACCGACCAGGGGCTGCCCCTGTTTGAAACCTTCCTCAGCAGCTCCGTCAAAATGAAAGAGTCACGCACCCGCCAGACACCGCTGATCTACATGGCGCAGTCCCACAAGCTGACGCAACAGCTGCTGGCTATTCACAGCGATCTGGAAAACAACAGCAAAAAGAAAGGCCGTCGCAAAACGGCCTGATAGAGGGTCGGCGCTAAACCTAGCGCTCTGGACTCAGCCTGATGCTGGATTCCTTGCGAATCTGCATCAGGCCCAGCCCGAAGTTGGCCACATCCGCATCCACTTCAAGACGGTAGTCGAGCGCGTCCTTGGGGTTGCGCAGCCATTTCTCCGCCAGACTCAAACCACTGAGCAGGTTCAGTTCCACCGGCACCGTCAGGTTGACGCTGTCGTTGGCGGGCACTGTCAGCTTCTCATCCCGGCGCCCGAAGGCCAGCTCGCTGCCCTCCAGAAAAATCCGGTAGTTCAAGCGATTGATGTTGAGCTCGAAGGCATTGGGGTTGCGCACCCGCACCCCCACGTTAAGGGTTTGTGCAAAGCCCTGACGCGGCGACAGCGACAGTGAGGTCAGGCTGACTTCCGGCTTGGCGGCATCGCGCATCCAGGCGCAGCCGCTTACCAGCATTGAAAACGCGAGCACAAAAAAACCGCTCGCCTTGGCAAGCGGTTTGATGACATCTACGGCGGACATATTATTGCCCGGTCGGGATCAGGCTCAACTCAACACGGCGGTTCTGAGCGCGGCCTGCAGCACTGTCATTGCTGGCTATAGGATCACGCGGCCCCATGCCGGCAGTACGCACGCGACTGGCGGCAACGCCACTGTTGAGGAAGAACCGGGCTACACTTTCGGCGCGCTGCTCGGACAGGCTCTGGTTGTACTCGAAGCTACCGGTAGAGTCGGTGTAACCATTGATCTGCAACAGGGTCTTGTCGAATTCCTTGACGACCTCAACGACGCTGTTCAGCACGTCGGTGAAGGACGGCTTGAGCGAGGAGCTGCTGGTATCAAAGGTGATGTTACC
>JBFHCW010000110.1:0-7204 GCA_041585035.1 Litorivivens sp. | reverse complement strand
GCTGCTGCTGTCTCGTCCCCTGCTGCAACGCATGCCGCGCGGCGATGGTCACCCGGTAATGACCTTGCCCGGATTCGGTGGCGCGGACGGTTGCATGGCACCGCTGCGCGGCTGGCTGAACCGCTGGGGCTACGATGCCCGGCCCTGGAATCTGGGTCGCAATTTCCCGAAATACCGCATGACCTCGCTGGACGCCGCGATGGAATTTCGCGAAAAAATGGTGATGCGCGCTGCCCGGGAGCTGGAAAAAGTTTTTGCAGAGACAGGCGAGAAAGTCAGCCTGGTCGGCTGGAGCATGGGCGGCCTGTACGCTCACGAACTGGGCCACAAACACCCGGAATGGGTGCGACAGGTTATTACCCTGGGGACACCGCATGGCGACCCGCGTGGCACCGCCGCGTGGGACATCATGCGCCGCCTCTACAACAGCGAAGTACCGGAAGAAGTTCAGGATATTTCAGACTGGCTGGGCACCAACATAGAAGACGTTGCCGTGCCGGTGACGGTTATTTTCAGCCCTACGGACGGCATTGTCAGCCAGGAAGTGGCCACTTTGCGCCACGCCAACGTCAACCATCTGGCGGTCAACTCCAGCCATCTGGGTTTTGCGCTCAATCCAAGGGTGTACCGGCTGATTGGCCGACAACTCGCGCGACCAGTATAGTCGCGCCAGTCATTTACAGGCCGATAAAGGGCTTCAACAGGGTAGGAATCAGGCCGCGGAATTTCAGGCCGCCATCCATACCCGCCAGGCAGATACAGGGCTCATCGTCGAAGGCCACCGGTTGGTGCTCAACGCTGCCGTCGAGATCGGCAATATCGCCAACATTAAAGCTGCCCAAAACGTCGTGATAACCGCCCTGCATGATCAGGGTCAGCTCCGAGGCCTTGTGGGTGTGAACCGGCATGGCCAGACCCGCGCCAATGCGGAGCATGAAGGAGCGGCCTTCGGTCAGTGGCAACTCAACCTTTTCAATACCCGGCGCCAGCTTGCGCCACTTCAGCTGGTTGTAGTGATCGATCTGCAGCAGGTTTTTCAGCGCACGAGGCAACAACACACCTTCATTAAGGGGTGCTTGCTGAGCCGCAGGGGCGGGCCGGGGTGACGTGGCCGGCTCGGGCTGGTTGTCCAGCATCGCCAGCATTGCATCGCGCGCCGAAGACGACACCGGTTTGGCCGGTAAACGCTCGAGCATCTGGCCACCGAGCGCTTCTGCGCGTCGCAATTCATTGCGACAGTGCGCACACGCCTCAGTGTGACAGGCTACCACCAGCGCCATGGCCGCGGGTAAAGAACCCGCCGCGTAGGCTGCCAGCGTTTCCGCCTGAAGATGGTGCTCTACGTTCATACTTCCTCTCCGTACTTCTTGCGCAGGCTCTGTAGCGCCAAACGCAATCCTGACTTCACGCTGCCCAGCGGCATGCCGGTATCAGCAGCAATTTCACTGTGGCTCTTGCCTTCAAAATAAGCCATGTAAACCACCTGCGCCTGATTCTGCGGCAGGGCGGCCAGAGCTTCCTGTATTCGATCGGAGTCGAGTTCGCCGGTGTCTTCTTCCGGGTCCAGTGCACCGACACCCGCCTCCAGAAACTCATCTTCCAGCTCGTAGACCTTGGCCCGCTGCTTACGCAAGCGATCGATCCACAGATTTCTCGCCACCCGAAACAACCAGGTGCTGACCGCTGCCTTTTTGGGCTGATAAAGATGCGCTTTGTTCCAGAGGGCCAGCAGCGCTTCCTGCGTAAGGTCTTCGGCCATACCGGCCTCGACACCCTGTCCCAGCAAATACGCATTTACCCGCGGTGAAAAGTGATCAAACAGGGCCATAAAACTCTGCTTGTCTCTCCCTTCAGCGACCTTGGCCATGCAGTCGATCCAGTATTTGGGATCGGTACCTTCGCCGAGGCTGTCTGTCATTCCTACTCCTTACACTCTGCACATACGCTGCCAGCAGAGAAATGGATCACTTAATATCAGTGCTCAAGTAGAGCATATTCTGCAGCCCAACAACACAGCGAAGACTGCACGGGCGTTGCCTTCACCCGCCGCTCAGCGATACCATGAATGCCTGCTGTCAGGAGACATCCATGCCTCATCAATCGCCCGCCCACACTCGCCAATTTGCTGATCTGATTGGAAATACCCCGCTGGTTTACCTGCGCGGCGCATCGGAACTGACCGGCTGCCACATCTACGGCAAGGCCGAATTCCTGAATCCCGGCGGCAGCGTCAAGGACCGCACCGCGCTCGGCATTGTACGGGCCGCCGAGGCCAGCGGCGAGCTGCAAGCGGGAGGCACCATTGTCGAAGGTACCGCCGGCAATACGGGAATTGGCCTGACCCTGCTGGCTAACTCACTGGGATACAAGTCGGTTGTGGTGATGCCGCAGTCACTGAGCAAGGAAAAAATTGAGCTGCTCGATCTGTATGGCGCCGACCTGCGGCTGGTTAAGGCCACCAGCTACGACGACCCAAATCACTACATTCACACCGCCGAAAGACTGGCCAAACATCTTTCCGCGAAGGATCCTAACGGTGTGGTCTGGGCGCGACAGTTCGACAACACGGCCAACCGCGACATTCACTACCAGACCACGGGCGCGGAAATCTGGGACCAGACTGACGGCAAGGTTGACGGCTTTATCTGCGCGGTAGGCACCGGCGGCACCCTGGCCGGCACCGCGATGGCCCTGCGCGAACGCAACGCCGCCATCAAGATCGGGCTGGCCGACCCGCAGGGGTCCGCGCTTTTCAGCCACTACACCAATGGCGAGCTTACCGCTGAAGGCCGCTCCATCGCCGAAGGCATCGGCATCAGTTTTGTAACGGGTAACCTGCAGGGCGTCGACATTGATATGCCCTATCAGGTTACCGACGCCGAGGCGCTGCCCCATATTTTCAACATGCTGCGCCACGAAGGCCTGTGTCTGGGTGGCTCCTCAGCGATCAATATTGCCGGGGCCGTGCGCATGGCGCAGGAGATGGGGCCCGGACACACCATTGTCACCATCCTCTGCGATTATGGTGATCGCTATAAAAGCAAACTATACAATCCGGTGTATCTGGAGCAGGTCGGTCTGCCGGTTCCGGACTGGCTGCGTATCTGACATCGAATACCAAGAATAAAAAGAGGCATTACCATGGACATGACCAGCATCATCACACTGATCGTCGCAGCCTTTCTGCTGATGTACGCCGTTACCCTTTACAACAATCTGGTAGCGCTGAAGCATTCGGTGTCCAAACACTTTTCCAATATCGATGTGCTGCTCAAGCAGCGTCACGACGAGCTGCCCAAGCTGGTGGAAACCTGCCGTCAGTACATGCAGTACGAGCAGCAGACACTGGAAAACGTGATCGAAGCCCGCTCCATGGTGGCAAGGGCTCAGGCCAAGCGCGATGTAAAAGCACTGGGCGAGGCGGAAACCACGCTGCGCGCCGGACTCGGCAATCTGTTCGCGCTGGCCGAGAACTACCCGGACCTGAAAGCCGACTCATCCTTTCAACACCTGCAGCAGCGTATTACGGCACTGGAAAACGGCATTGCCGATCGCCGTGAGTCCTACAACGAAGCGGTGAATAACAACAACGTGCGCATTGAGCAGTTCCCCGATGTCATTATCGCCCGCTTTCTCAATTTCGAAGCTTTTGATCTGCTGGAATTCAGCGAAGAAGAATTGAAAGACGTCGATATGAAGGCCCTGTTCAAATAAAGGCCTCAGCAATCTTCCATGGACAGTTTCAGTGACTACTTCTGGGTAGAGCTATTCACCCTCGGTCTGGCTTTGTTTGGCTGGATCGCCAGTTTCAGCGCGCTGAAAAAGGCGCGGCTGATTGAAGACACGCCCACCTCGAAAATTCGATCAGCGCCCCAGGGTTATGTTGAAATCGTCGGGCTTTGCGAAGCCCATCCGGAAAATGGCCCGCTGCGGGCCAAGCTCACCGGCAGGCCCTGCGTCTGGTATCGCTACAAAATTGAACGCTATGAGTCCACCGGCAAAACCAGTCGCTGGCGCACGCTGGAAAGCCAGTCGAGCAAAACACCGATTATTCTGAACGACCAGACCGGCCGCTGCTTTGTTCACCCCGACGGCGCGGATGTATCGCCCAGAATCAGCAAAACCTGGCACGGCAATTCTCGCTACCCCAGCTCAACCCAGAATGGCGGCCTGTTCGGTCGCCGCTATCGCTACACCGAGTACCGCATCGAAGAAGGCCAGATGATTTACGCACTGGGTCACTTTGAGACCCTCCACCCTCCCTCCGTGGAGAGCCAGGCCAAGCGCAACACCAGTGCGCTGATCAGCGCCTGGAAGCGCGACTACGACAATCTGGTCGCCCGCTTTGACCGCAACGGTGACGGCGAAATCGATATGCAGGAGTGGAACGCCGTGCGTCAGGCGGCGCAGCGAGAGGCCTTGGCGGCGGCCAAAGACAATTACGACCACACCCCCGTCAACGTGATGAGCTACAGCCCGGTGCGCCGCCAGCCCTTTCTCATCTCCACCCACGAACCCAAAGCCCTGAGTCGCCGCTATCGCTGGCAGTTCATTGGCCTCGGTGTGCTTGGCGTGGCCTGCACACTGATATTTCTCGGCTTTCTGCCCGGCGCCTGGCAGGCCTGGCACTGGCAGTAGTTGGCGCCCAAGGGCAAAACAGTGAAGCAGTCGTCAACATCATTTTTCCCACAGGCGCTATAATCAATTTTGGTAATAATTGGTTATAGCGCTGTCGCACACCTTGCGCTTACCCCGTTATCCGCTGCACTCACTAATAAGAAAAGCAGGCTATGGGACGGACAACAGATACACGCGAACGCATACTCGACACGGCGGAAGAGCTTTTCGCCCGCTATGGTTACGCCGCCACCTCCATCACGGATATTGCCGATCGCGTGGGCATTCGCGGGCCCGGCGTTTACAAGCACTATCGCAACAAACTGCATATTTACGAGTGCGTATTGGCGCGCCTGTTTGACCCCCTGCATGACGTGATTGAGTCGCTCAGCCACGGCGACACGCCGGAAGACATGATGCGTCAGGTACGGGTAGTGCTGACTAACCACGCCGAACGCCCGAATATGGCGAGACTGATTCAGCACGCCACGCTGGCTAATGATGAGACACTGAAAATCCTGTCTGACAAGTGGTATCGACCGTTCTTCTCGTACATTTCCGAGCTGTCTGCAACCACAGACAAAAGCTGGATCAACATCCCGTCAGTGATGACCTTTCACTCCATGATTTTAGGCTATATCACGCTGGCCCCTCTGCACGCCCGCATCTTTGACCTGGACCCACTCAGTGACAACCTGGTGCAAACCCAGCTCGACTTCCAGCATAAACTGCTGGAGCTGATCGGCGACGAAGCCTGAAGTCCAACCGCCCGTTCGTTAAGGAAAAAAAGCCCCGCAAGAGCGGGGCTTTCTCGAGTCTACACATTCAGATTTTACTGATTCTCAAGCAAGCGCTGGCGCAGTGCATTGGCCAGTTTGCGCGCATCGTAGGCACCGGCACTGTCCGGTATCGGGTTCTTGCGCATGACCACTTCCAGACTGTATTTGTAAGACGAGCGACTGGTTGACGTCGATATACCGGAACCCGGCGTCACAACGGTTCCGCCACTGACTACGGTATCGCAGTTACCCAGCAGGTCGCAGTTGCGATAGTAAGTCTGACTCTGGTGATACGTCGCGCCAAAACCGGTATCGGTGGTTGTTGTGCGAGTTTTCTTGTCTTCATTGCGATCCGCCGTTTCGAACCAGTCGTAGCCTTTCGCCAGGGTCAGCTCGGCCGCACGCAACAGGGCATAGTCTTGCACTGTTTCCGCAGGCGTCACGCTGTTTCCTTCAAAGGTTACGCGATAGCGGTTGTCGCCCAAAGGCGTTTCGGTATACCCATAATCCCCACGTCCTTCCGCTGGCTTGTACGGTGTATCTGATGCGCAGGCCACCAGCAGGGCGGATGAAAGCACAATCAAACCTGTAAGCCACGTTTTCACAATAACCTCCTTTCGTTTTCTTCGGCGCCGACGGCCGTCCGCCGGCATTTAGGGGCAGTCTAACGGATGGAGCTGAACATGAGCTTAATGTCGGGGAGCTGTTCTGTACCCTTCCCCTAACGATGGTATAGTTTGGCCAATAACAAAGGGGAGCGTTCCGTGGAACATCCAGTCATTCCCGGTTACAGCATCAGCCGACCACTGGGCAAGGGCGGCATGGCCGTGGTTTATCTTGCCACACAGGATAGCAGCGGACACCAGGTCGCTCTCAAGGTGATGGCCAAACACCTGCAGGCCGACCCCAGCTTCGGCGAACGTTTTCTGCGCGAAGCACGCATCTGCGCAGAGCTGAAACATCCCAACATTGTCACCATCCGCGATGTAGGCCAGCACGAGTCCTATCGCTATATGGCCATGGAAGTGCTGTCAGGCGGCGACCTGAAAACGCGCATGAAACAAGGCCTCCCCATTCGCGACAGTATTGATATCGTGCGCGGCATCGCCGCCGGCCTCGACTACGCCCACAAGAAAAACTTTATTCACCGCGATATCAAACCCGAAAACATTTTGTTTCGCAGCGATGGCACGCCAGTCATTTCAGACTTTGGCATCGCTCGCAATACTGACCCGCAATCACAGATGACCAAAACCGGCACGGTGATCGGCTCCCCCCACTACATGAGTCCGGAGCAGGCCGAAGCGGCGCAGCTCGACAGCCGCACAGATCTCTACAGCCTCGGCGTCATTCTTTACGAAATGCTGACTGGCCGCGTTCCCTTCAAAGGGGAGTCCGCTATTTCCATCGGCATAAAACACATCACCACACCGCCGCCACCGCTGCCGTCCACTGTCGCGCACTTCCAAGCCTTTATTGATAAGGCCCTGGCCAAGGACCGCGATGAACGCTTTCAGACCGGGGCAGAATTGATAACAGCGCTTGAGGAAGCCATAGCCGGATTCAGTGAAGACACCGCAGCTACCGTTGTACTCAGCCGCAATGATGCAGAACAAACAATCCCTGTCATCCAGCGCTATAACCGCAAACACAAGACCGCTGAAAGCCGGGGCAAAAAAACACAGACGAAAAACACCAAGCGCGGCTTCGGTCTGTGGATTGCGGCGGGGCTGGCAGCCCTTGCGCTACTAACGGTCGGCGGCTGGTATTTTGTCGACTACAAGCCCGGCGCACTCCAGCCGCTGAGT
>JBFHCW010000109.1:0-7241 GCA_041585035.1 Litorivivens sp. | reverse complement strand
TTGGGTGCTCTAACCGATATTGGGTGAAGGAATTGGTGTGCCCACAGGGCATAAAGGCCCGGACAGACTTGAACTGTCTACCTGCCCTGGTTTTGGGTAGGGGGGTGAGTCGGGTGCTCTAACCAAGTGATGAGGGAATTGGTGTACCCACAGAGCATAAAGGCCCGGGCAGACTTGAGCTGTCGACCTGCCCCGGTTTTGGGTAGAGGGATGAGTCGGATGCTCTAACCAAGTGATGAGGGAATTGGTGTACCCACAGGGCATAAAGCCCCGGACAGACTTGAACTGTCGACCTGCCCTAGTTTTGGGTAGAGGGATGAGTCGGATGCTCTAACCAAATGATGAGGGAATTGGTGGGCCCGGACAGACTTGAACTGTCGACCTGCCGATTATGAGTCGGATGCTCTAACCAACTGAGCTACGGGCCCTGTACGGGAGAGCTGGGCATTGTATATACCCGGGCAGCAATCGTCCATAAGGCCTTGAAATTTAAGTCTCGTCACCCTGTGGTATTACTGGTTATACTCCTGTTCTTGGCCGATGACATTGCAGGAACGGAGCGGCGGTGGCCCATCCAATAACAAAAAGTCAGCAGGATTTGGTTAGTGCGCTGCGGAACTCCGCCGAGCTGATTATTCGCCATGCATCAGATTTGATCCGTCTCTTTACCGACAACCAGCAGCGTGAACACAAGGAGGACGCGGAGCGTATCCTTGAGGCGGGCAGGGATCTGGATGTCTTTGTCACCGATATGCAGGAGCTGCTGCAAAAGGGCGAAAGTTTTGCCCCTCTGCGTCACGATATTCGTAATACCGTAGGCTTGGTCAGCGGTTACGCCGAAATCCTTGAAGACGAAGTTGCCCACCAGCCCAAGTCGCTGGCCGAGCTGCGTGCCATTCAGAAAGCTACCGGTCGTTTTCTGAACAGTCTCGACGAGCTGTCGACGCTGGTCAATGATGAAGAGCAGGCAAGCTCGGTGGACGAGCTGATCAGTACCCTGAGCACCAGGGCCCGAAGCCGCACTGAGGCGACCCTGGGGCGCAAGGTGCTGCTGGTAGATGACAATGACAGCAACCGTGAACTGGTGGGGCTTCAGCTTAATCGTTTGGGGATTGAAGTGGCTGAGGCACGCACCGGTCACGAGGCGCTGTCAGCGCTGGCGGCCAAGTCTATTGATTTGGTGTTGTTGGACCTGATGCTGCCTGATATCAACGGCTACGATCTGTTGAAACGCATCAAGCAGGACAAAAACTGGCGTCACCTTGCGATTATTGTCATCAGTGGGGTTAAGGACGAGCAGAGCGCCCTTCGCTGTCTGGAAGCGGGGGCCTCCGACTACATCGTCAAACCGGTGAACGCGACCTTGCTGCGGGCTCGGGTGACCGCCCTACTGGAGCGCAAGGTGTGGGAGGACAAGGAGTCGGCCTACCTCTCCAATCTCGAGGCCAGTTACGATTTTATTCGCAAGGTCTTCGGCCGTTATCTGTCGAATGACGTTATGCAGCGACTACTCTACGACGGCGATGGATTGACGCTGGGCGGAGAGCGCCGTGAAGTGACTATCCTCCTCGCCGATATCCGCAGTTTTTCAGTGATCAGTCAGGAGCTGAGCCCGGAAGACTGCGTGCGCCTGCTGAACAACTATTTTGCGGTGATGACCGACATCATCATGTCCTATCAGGGAACGGTAGACGAGTTTATCGGTGACGGCATTCTTGCTATTTTTGGTGCCCCGCTGTCGGATGCGCTGCACAGTGATCACGCGGTAGCCTGTGCGCTTGCCATGCAGCAGGCGATGCCACATGTGAACGAATACAACGTGGCCAGCGGTCTGCCGGCTATCGACATCGGTATCGGCATCAATACCGGCCCGGTGGTGGTCGGCAATGTCGGCTCCGAATTGCGTACGAAGTATGGGGTGGTTGGTCATCACGTGAATATCGCTTCGCGCATTGAATCCTGTACGGTCGGGGGGCAGGTGCTGGCATCCGCTGATACCCTGGCCAAAATGCAGGCAACACCACACTGGCGTAAAACGCTGGAGGTGAATGTAAAGGGCTCCACGGAGCCCCTGCAGATTTATGACCTGACAGGTATTGGCGTACCCTTCGACATTATCCTGCCGGACCGCGATCTGCCGATGGAATTTCTGGCGGAGCCTGTGGAGCTTTCAGTCCGGCTGATGCAGGGGGAACGTCTGTCACAGAGTTCCGGTCTGGGTCGGGTGGTTGCCCTGAATGGGCGCGAATTGCTGCTGGAGCTGGATCTCAACCTGTCAGCGCTCGAAGAGGTGCAGTTGATGCTGCCAGACGAGGGCGAGGACTCTCTGGCCTACGCCCGGGTCATGGGCGTAGATGAAGCCAGTCGCTATCACGTCACGCTGACGTCCAGCGTCGGTCGACTCCGAAGTCTGCTTGAGCAGCGCCTGCTCCGCAAATCCTGAATTTACGCGTCGGAGGTAATGTTTTGTCGACTATCCTTCTGGTTGAAGACAATGAGATGAACCGCGACATGCTGCGCCGGCGATTGGCGAAGCGCGGCTTTGACGTGGTTACGGCCGAAGATGGTGCGCAAGCGCTGGACGCGGCCAAGCGCCATTCCCCGGATCTGATCCTGCTGGATATGAGCCTGCCGCTGGTGGACGGCTGGACTGCTGCCGCCGAGCTGAAGGCTGATGAGTCCACGCGTTCCATTCCCATAATTGCTCTCACTGCGCACGCGATGGACGGTGACCGGCAGAAGGCCATTTCGGCCGGTTGCGACGACTACGACACCAAGCCGGTTGATCTTCAGCGACTGCTGGTCAAGATTGCGGCGCTCCTGGATAAGGGAAGCGAGCAGTGAGCCTGAAACGTCGTTTGGCCTTGTCTTTTGCACTGCTGTTGGTACTGGGGCTGGTCAATATCGTCGCCCACACCTGGGGCAGCTCGGTTCGCTCAGACCTGTTCCGAGAGTTGCAGATTGTCATGCGTGATCAAGTCAGCGTGCGGGAGCTGGAGCAGAAGATTGATGCCATGCACAGAAAAATCCGCGTTATCCAGACACTGGTTGATGCGGGCAACGCGCGTCCGGTCACTGAGGAAGAGGTTTTTGAGCAGATCAATTCACTCAATGCCTTGCTGTCCCATATCGATATGCTGGAGCAGCGGGTACGGGCGGCGTTTGGCGCAAGCCGAACGATTGGCCAGACGAAAACGCTGGTTACGTCCTGGGTGGCCTACCTGGAAGGCTTCACGGTCGACGATTTGCCTGTGGCAACCCTGGAGGACACGACGTCCGCCTTTCGGTCGGCGATGCAGTCACTGGTGTCGCTGGAGCTGTCGCTGGTAGAGCGTGCATCCCGGATCAATATGGATCTGAACACGGCGGTGGATACCACCAACCGGATCACGACGCTGGTGTTTCTGGCGACACTGCTGGCAACGGTGTTATTGGCCTGGCACATCGTTACGTTTACCTCGCGTTCGATTCGCGCCCTGCATCGCGGTACCGAACAGTGGGGCGGGGGCAATCTCGCCTATCAGGTGCCGCCGCTGGAAGGTGAATTGGGGCATTTGGCAGAAAGCTTCAACCATATGGCCCGGAATCTGAGGGTGGCGATGAATGAAGTAAAAGCCGCCAGCGCGCGCGCGGATGCGGCGAACCAGGCCAAAAGCAGTTTTCTGGCGAATATGAGCCACGAATTGCGAACGCCAATGAATGCAATCATCGGCTACAGCGAAATGCTGATTGAGGAGGCGGGTGACGACCCCGCCATGCCCGTCGGTGATTTTGTGCCTGACGTGGAGAAAGTGTTGGCAGCGGGCCAGCATCTATTGGCCCTGATCAATGATGTGTTGGATATCTCCAAAATTGAAAGCGGAAAAATGACCGTGTATCGCGAAGTCACGGATCTGTCTCAGTTGCTGCACGAAGTTATTGTGACTGTTCAGCCGATGATCGACAAAAACGGCAACAAACTGCGTTATCGGAATGACCTGAAAGACCCGCAGACCGTCACTGACGTTACCCGGTTCCGGCAGATTGCGCTGAACCTGCTGAGTAATGCCGCCAAATTTACGCGCAACGGTGAGATTACGCTGGCGGTGCGGGATGCCAATCACGACGGAAGCGATTATATCGAGATGTCGGTTGTGGATACCGGTATCGGCATGACCGAAGAGCAGATGGCGCAGGTATTTGAAGCCTTTATTCAGGCGGACCTCTCCACAACCAAGGAATACGGCGGCACCGGACTTGGTCTCACCATATCCAAAAAGTTCGCCGAGCTGCTGGGCGGAAGCCTTCTGGTCGACAGCGTGGTTGGCAAAGGGTCCTGTTTTACCCTCCGCTTGCCGCGGATTGCCATCGACAGCAGTACGGAGGTCGCAGGGCAAAATGGTGGTCCGAACCCCGAGTCGATTCAGATCCTGTTGGTGGATGACAATGAAGCTGCCCGTGAGCTGTGCTTCCGGAATCTGAAGCAGACAGGGTACAAGGTTGCGTGTGCAGAATCCGGCAGCAGGGCCTTGGAATTACTGGGTGAAATTGAGCCCGACCTGATTTTTCTCGACGTGATTATGCCGGAAATGGATGGTTGGCAGTTTCTTGAGGAGCTGCGCTCTCGCCCGGAGACGGCCGATACGCCGGTGATCATTCAGTCAATGGTGCATGAACGGGAAATGGCGGACCTGATGAAGGTAAGTGCGTATCTGGTCAAGCCGGTAGATCGTGAGGAGCTGGTCAATACGGTCAACGCCGTGCTGGGTGTTGTTGCGGAAGAGGCGGCAGAAGCGGGTTGATTTGACTGGAGCGGGCCCAGATCTTCATTGCAATGATCTGCGCCTATTCGAGCGAGAGGGCGCGAAGTTTGGTGACCGTCTGCTCCAGAACCTGGTTCTCGCTCAACGCTTTACTCAGTTCACGTTCGCAGGCGCTGGCTTCGCGGGCAGCCTGACTGTTATGACGGGTGTTGTTGAGGCCGATTTCCAGTGCCCGCTTCAGCAGTACAGGCTTAACCTTGTCACCTTCCTCCAACTGCGGCAAAAGCTTTTCTGCAGCCTGCAGGCTGTCACGATGGCCGTTTTCCATATGAATCAGAATGGCGAGCGCCAGCGCTTCCTGTTTTTCGTGAAGGGGCGTCGTGTCGGCTTGATACTGTTGTTCCAGCACCGCCAGCGCTTCTCTGGGATAGCCGGTCAAGTAATATTGGTGGGCCATCTGCATCGGCGGAGTAGGCTCCGGCGTCCGCTGTGGCAGCAGTGCATCGCAACCTGTCAGCAACATCGACAGCGTAAGCAGTGAGGCGATACCTTTCATCGGTCTGTCCTTTAGTCTTCAACAAGATGCCGAATCATTCAGCACTGGCGGGCCGCTTCGGAGGCAAAAAAAAAGGCCCGTTGCCGGGCCTTATATTATCAGCTTTGCGGTGCTAATCGTCGAGAAAGCTGCGCAAGTGATCAGAGCGAGTGGGGTGGCGCAGCTTGCGCAGCGCTTTCGCCTCAATCTGGCGGATGCGTTCGCGAGTGACGTCGAACTGCTTGCCGACTTCCTCAAGGGTGTGGTCGGTGTTCATGTCGATACCGAAGCGCATTCGGAGCACCTTGGCTTCGCGGGCCGTCAAGCCGGCCAGCACGTCGCGGGTGGATTCGCGCAGGCCTTCACCGGTCGCTGAATCGATCGGCGACGAAATGGTGTTGTCCTCGATAAAGTCGCCCAGGTGCGAATCTTCGTCGTCGCCGATTGGTGTCTCCATGGAGATCGGCTCTTTGGCGATTTTCAGTACCTTGCGCACCTTGTCTTCCGGCATGTCCATGCGCTCGCCCAGTTCCTCAGGGGTGGGTTCGCGACCCATTTCCTGCAGCATCTGGCGAGAGATGCGGTTCAGCTTGTTGATGGTTTCAATCATGTGCACCGGAATACGAATGGTGCGGGCCTGATCTGCAATAGAGCGGGTAATGGCCTGTCGAATCCACCAGGTTGCGTAGGTTGAAAACTTGTAGCCGCGACGATACTCAAATTTGTCGACCGCTTTCATCAGGCCAATGTTGCCTTCCTGGATCAGGTCAAGGAATTGGAGGCCACGGTTGGTGTACTTCTTGGCGATGGAGATAACCAGACGCAGGTTGGCTTCTACCATTTCCTTCTTCGCACGGCGGGCGCGCGCTTCGCCGATGGACATGCGGCGATTGATTTCCTTGATGTCGGAAATGGTCAGATCGTAGCCAGCTTCAACCAATGAAATCTTTTTCTGCAGTTTGATAATGTCATCGCTGACTTTGTTGAGTTCTGGGTTGGCTTTCAGGTGCGAGCTCAACCACTCAATGTTGGTTTCGTTGCCCTGAAAGTCACGGATAAAGACTTTGCGATCCATCTTGCCTTCAACGACACACAGGCGCATGACTTCGCGCTCAAGTACGCGAATATCATTCAGCGTGGTGCGCACAGACGAGGTCAATGGTTCGAAAATCTGCGGGGTCAGCTTCAGATACTTAAAGGACTCGGCCAGCTTGGCCAGTTCTTTCGCAGTCTGCTTGCTGTAGCGGCCGTGTTTGTCGATAGACTTGTTGACCGAGTTCAGGTTTTTGCGGATTTCTCCAAAGCGGCGCGCGGCTTCTTCTGGGTCGGGGCCATTGTCGCTGCTGTCGTCGTCATCGTCAGTGTTGGCGGCCGCGGCCGCGTTGGCTGCGGCGACTTCTGCAGGGGTTGGGACTTCGTCGGCGGGGTCGAGATAACCGCTGATAATGTCCGCCAGACGACGCTCTTCAAGGGCGACTCGGTCGTATTCTGTCAGTACGCTGTCAACCGCACCGGGGAAGTAGGCGAGCGCGGACATGACTTCGCGAATACCTTCTTCGATACGTTTGGCGATAACAATTTCGCCTTCCCGGGTGAGCAGTTCGACGGTGCCCATTTCGCGCATGTACATGCGAACCGGGTCCGTGGTGCGCCCGGCTTCGGATTCGACCGCAGCCAGTGCCGCAGCCGCTTCAGCGGCCGCGATGTCGTCCGGGGAGTCGCTGCCGGCCATCAGCAGGGTGTCAGCGTCCGGAGCGTTCTCGAACACCTGAATACCCATGTCATTGATCATCTGAATGATTTCTTCAACCTGATCAGGATCGGAAATGTCCTCCGGCAGGTGGTCATTCACTTCGGCATAGGTGATGTAGCCCTGTTCTTTGCCTTTGGCAATCAGGTGCTTGAGTCTGGATTGTCGTTGAGAGTTGCTCATTAGTCCTCGGTGCCCGTTATTTCGTACTTGC